>JAIRKX010000210.1 GCA_031259805.1 Prevotellaceae bacterium
CCTTTTCGGAAACGGGCTGCAAAGGTACAATCTTTTTTTATTCTGACAAATCTTTTTTGCGTTTTTTTTGAAGTATATAGAATAATTGACTGATTAAGACGTGAAAAATTTTATGACAAGATGGAAAAGTGAAAAAAAAATGAGAGGTTAGAGGACAGTGAAAATAACGGCTAATTCCTGATGCGAAAAGTATAAAAAGTACCTTTCAGACAAAAAACCTCAAAAAAATACACCATCTCAGGTCCCTTACCAATCAAGAAAACCCCAAAAACACAGGCCAAAATATATATTTTTGCCTTTTTCTGTTTTGATACTTAAATTTAATTATTTACCTTTGTATTCCACTTCCGGTAAGTGGTATTATCGGAAGTAAACCTAAAGTTCTCTAAGAGTATCTTATAAATATTCTCAAAATCCCGTTCAAAATAATCGTGATAAGCGGCATTATCCTCATTTTGTTGTGGATTGCCGTTTTGTACCCCTCGTAATCGCCCTTTTTCTTTTGGGGCTTACTGGTCAAAAAATAGGATGAAAGCGTTACAATAAATTGATAATATTATTTTTGTAGTATTTACAAGATATGGACTATCACGAGCATATCGAAAAATTTTTATAGATGAATACTTTAAGAGCTCTTTTTGACCATTAAGCCTTAATTCATTTATGCACGGGAGGAATTTTTTCCATACGGGAGTAGACCCGTCTTAAAAATCATGAAAGGACGCCATTTTCATACCCGCAGGTCGGTACTGCGGGAGGATACAAAATCTCCCTACAGGCTTTTATAACTCTCAAATTAGCCTCATCAATGTTAAACCAGTTCGCGTTCCAGCAGTGTCCTTTTTCCCAACCGAACAAGCGGCGTATATCCCGCGCTTCTTTTGTGATAGGCTTTCCCGGTGCGAACAACGCCTTTAGTTCCTTGTAGCCGATAACGCCGCCACAGTTTTCGGGCGGGCAGGCGCCGCGACCGTTAATACAGTATGCATGATGTCCGGGGGTATCGAATACGCACTCGACCTTGAGGTTATGCATCCACTCGTCGCCAAAGTCATAAACATATTTAAATCGTTGTCCTTCGTTGGTAAAAATATCTCCCAATGTTATTTTTCTCGAATCCACGACATCGACCGTCCGAAGATCTTCTTTCGAGGGCAGGGAAATGAAGGGGACGGAATGCCAGCCAGAGGATGAGAAAGCATATAAATGCCGGTTTTCCCACCCGAACGCCGCCTGAATAATATAGTGAAAGGAATGAAAAGAAAAGGTATCCGGCGCTATTACCTGTCGCCATACCCGCGGCTGTCCGGTGCCTCTAAGGATAATTTTAAATTGCAACATAAGCGTATTACTGTGCATTGGTACTAAACCAGCGACTGATTTTTTCGTCGTATTTCCGTGAAACGGGAATATCCGGCACAAGAGCAATGCCAAATTCCATATAGATGCCATCCTTTTGCCGACGAATCACTTTCACCGTTTCGAGGTTCACGATATACGAGCGGTGGCAACGGATTACCTGCGTATTCTCCAAATATTTCTCGATCGTCTTAAGCGAATTGCGCAACAACAATTTCGTCGGAGTATCTTTGTTTAGGTACCAGATGTTTACATAATTGTCGGCCGCCTCAATATACAGCAGGTGCTCACGCGTAACCGACAGGCGCAAATCGCCTTTTTCGTCGTAAAAAGAAATCGTTTGCCGTGGCGTCGCTTCCACCCGATGCTCCTTGAGCCATTGCAGTTGCCGTTCCTTATCCTTGTAAGCAAAATACAAATGCAGCACCACGTACGGTAGCAGTACCACCAGCAACGTATTGACAAACGACTCCTGAAACACATTCAAGTAATCGCGTTCCGGATTCATATAAACCGTATAAAACGTATAGAACAACGCCATAAAAAACAGTTCTATCAGTATCCACAGCACGTAATTGAACAGACGGACGTCATGCTTGCGCCCCCAATAATAAAGAATTATCCGACTGATTACGACCACCAGCATGCCGGTTAAAATAATGAAACTCGAAAAGACAAAATACATAAACGACCGGTCGGAAATACCCGGATACCAGTTCGGAGAATTGAACGGCTTATAAAGATTGGTAAAAATCAAAGCAATTAAAGCAGTAAAGAGAATCAGTCGGATACTGTTTCTTTTTTCATATATGTAAGCCGGTATGTTGGGTATAAACATATTCTTTTTTTAAAAATTTTTTATGCATCACGCTTTTACATATTCGCCCCATGACAATTTTTATATTTCTTACCGCTTCCGCAGGGGCAGGGGTCGTTGCGTCCGACTTTCTTTTCAACATGTACGGGCATCTGGGTACGGGGTTCGCTGGTGGCCGATGTGGCTAATTCCGGCTTGCTTGCTTGCAGGTGCTTGTCGTTGCGATGTTGTGGCTGGCGTGCTTCGTGGACATTCTGCGGATCGCGCATCGGAATATGCGCCCGCAGCAGAAAAGCCAATATATCGCGGTTGATTTTATTAATCATCGTTTGGAACAGTTCGTAGCTTTCAAACTTGTATATCAGCAACGGGTCTTTCTGTTCGTATACGGCGTTTTGCACCGATTGTTTCAGTTCGTCCATTTCGCGCAGGTGCTCTTTCCAGTACTCGTCAATCATCACCAGCGTGATGGTTTTGCCTACCGTCCGCGCCAGTTCCTTGCCTTTGGTTTCGTAGGCTTTTTTAAGATTAGCCCCCAATTGGTACACTTTATGCCCGTCGCTCACCGGCACGGCAATATTGACGAATGTGCCTGACTGTGTTTCGTACACCTGTTTAATCACCGGCCATGCTTGTTGCGTCATTACGTCTACCTTGCGACGGTAGGTGTCGAGAACTTGCACCAGCAGCATTTCCGACAGTTTGCTTGCCGATTTGTCGTTATACGTTTCCTCGTCGAACATCGGCTGGATGCTGAGTTGGCGGATGGATTCCATCAAGAAGCCTTCGTAGTCGCTCGTTCCATGCAATTGCCGCACTAACGATTCGCAGAAATCGCTCATCGTATTTTGAATATCGACGTCGATGCGTTCGCCGTCGAGGGCATGGCGACGGCGCGTATAGATGACCGACCGTTGCGAGTTCATCACATCGTCGTATTCGAGCAGGCGTTTGCGGATGCCAAAGTTGTTTTCTTCCACCTTCCGCTGGGCACGTTCGATGGATTTGGACAGCATCGGATGCTCCAGCACCTCGCCGTCTTTCATGCCCATGCGGTCGATGATCGAGGCCATGCGTCCCGAGGCAAAGAGGCGCATCAGATCGTCTTCAAATGACACATAAAATTTGGATGTCCCGGGGTCCCCCTGCCGTCCGGCGCGACCGCGTAACTGCCGGTCGACGCGGCGGCTGTCGTGCCGTTCCGTACCGATGATAGCCAGCCCGCCGGCATCTTTCACACCGGCGCCTAATTTAATGTCAGTACCGCGACCGGCCATGTTGGTAGCAATGGTTACGGCGCGCGCCTGTCCGGCTTCTGCTACAATTTCGGCTTCGCGCGCATGTTGTTTTGCGTTCAATACGTTATGTTTGATGCCGCGCAGTTTCAACATGCGACTCAGTAATTCCGACACCTCGACCGATGTCGTGCCGACCAGCACGGGACGCCCCTGACCGGTCAGTTTCACAATTTCGTCGATGACGGCGTTGTATTTTTCGCGTTTGGTTTTATAAATCTGATCGTCGTAGTCCTTACGGATAATGGGACGGTTGGTCGGGATGACGACCACGTCGAGTTTATAAATCGTCCAAAACTCGCCGGCTTCCGTTTCGGCAGTCCCCGTCATGCCGGCCAATTTGTGGTACATGCGGAAATAATTTTGCAGAGTAATTGTCGCAAAGGTTTGCGTAGCGGCTTCGACCTTCACGCGCTCCTTCGCTTCGATGGCCTGATGCAACCCGTCGGAGTAGCGGCGGCCTTCGAGGATACGTCCGGTTTGTTCGTCGACGATTTTCACTTTATTGTCGAGCACCACATAATCCACGTCTTTTTCAAACATGGCATAGGCTTTGAGCAATTGATTGACGGTGTGCACACGCTCCGATTTCAGTGCATAGTCGGACAGCAGGGCGTCCTTCGTGGTTAATTTTTCTTCGTCCGACAGTGGTCGTTTCTCAATCTCGGCAATCTCCATCCCGATGTCGGGCAGGACAAAGAACTTGTGGTCGCTCACATTGCCCGAGATGATGTCAATCCCTTTATCGGTCAGTTCGACCGAATGTTGTTTTTCGTCGATAATAAAAAAGAGGTCGTCGGTTACGAGGTGCATTTGCTTGTTGTTGTCCTGCATGTAGAAATTCTCGGTTTTCAACAGCAATTGTTTATTGCCGGCTTCGCTCAGGTATTTAATGAGCGGCGTATATTTGGGCAGTCCTTTGTGGGCGCGGAGCAGGAGTTTGCCACCATCGTCGTTTTTACCTTCGGCAAGCAGTTTGCGGGCTTCGTTGAGCAATTGCGTAACTAAGTTGCGCTGCACTGTGTATAGTTTTTCGACAAACGGGCGAAATTCGTTAAACTGTTGGTCTTCGCCTTTGGGCGTAGGGCCGGAAATAATCAACGGCGTACGCGCATCATCAATCAACACGCTATCCACCTCGTCGACAATCGCGTAATGATGTTTGCGCTGCACCAATTCGTTGACGTCGATGGCCATATTGTCGCGCAGATAGTCGAACCCAAATTCGTTGTTCGTACCGAATGTAACATCAGAGCGGTAGGCCTTTTTCCGCGCGTCGGAATTAGGTTCATGCTTGTCGATACAATCGACCGAGAGTCCGTGAAATTCGTAGAGCGGCCCCATCCATTCGGAGTCGCGACGCGAGAGGTAGTCGTTGACCGTAACCACGTGCACACCTTTACCCGCCAACGCATTCAGGAATACAGGCAAAGTAGCGACCAGCGTTTTTCCTTCGCCGGTGGCCATTTCGGCAATTTTTCCCTGATGTAGCACCACGCCGCCGATCAACTGCACATCGTAATGCACCATATCCCATACAATCATATTGCCACCAGCCAGCCATTTGTTTTTCCAGATAGCCTTGTTGTCTATGATCACGACGTTTTCCTTGCGTGCGGCCAGATTGCGGTCGAAGTCGGTAGCCGTTACCTCGATCAATTCGAATTCTTTGAACCGCCGCGCGGTCGATTTCATGATAGCAAAGGCTTCCGGCAGTATTTCCAACAATACTTTTTCGATTTCCTCGTCCACCGTTTTGGTGATTCTATCGATTTCGGTAGCCAGCGCTTCCTTGTCGGTAATGTCGATTTCGGGGTCTTCCAGTTGTTGCCGCAACTCGCCCATTCGTTGCTCGTTTGCTGCAATGCGTCCGCTGATGATGTCTTTCAACCGTTGCGATTCGGCGCGCAACTCGTCGTGGCTGAGGATGTCAAACTGATCGAAGAAGGTGTTTATCTCGCCCACATAAGGGGTTAATACTTTCAAATCGCGGGCGGCCTTAGTGCCGAAAATAGATTTGAGGATAGAAGAAATGCCCATATATTAAAAATCTTTTGCATTGATGATGGTGGCAAAGGTACAAATTAATTATGAATTATCACACCGCGTCCATTAGACATTAGACGAAACAGGCCTGTCTGTTTTCGAGACAAGTTGAAATGCCCCTTCCGGTGCAACTTCATTTCAAGAATAAACAGTACTACATTTATTCTTTTACAGGCCTGCACCCACACAGGCAGGCTTTACATTTTTTTCATAATTCAAAAATATTTTCCATATTTGCTAAAGTTTACTTAAAGTATACGCATTTTTGATTATGAAAAGAGCATCTATACCGGTTCGTGTCTTTCGTTTTTATTGGGAAGGCTTCCGTAGTATGACCATAGGGAAAACCTTATGGCTTATCATACTCATAAAATTATTTATCATGTTTTTTGTGTTGAAACTATTCTTTTTCCCCAGCTATTTGGCGAAATTCGACGATCCGGCGGAAAAACAGGATTATGTCTCCGAAGAACTCATTCGCCGTGCGACGACTCATTAATTAATTATATATTTAACCCTAAAAATTATACAAATTATGATTGAAACGATTGATTCATCACTCATTGATTGGTCGAGGGCGCAATTCGCTCTGACGGCCATTTACCATTGGCTTTTTGTACCCATTACCTTAGGGCTTGGCATCGTACAAGCTGTTATGGAGACGATTTACTACAAAACGGGCGACGTGTTCTGGAAGAAAACCGCCCAGTTTTGGATGAAATTGTTTGGGATTAATTTTGCCATTGGTGTAGCTACAGGTTTAATCCTGGAGTTTGAATTTGGTACCAACTGGTCAAACTACAGTTGGTTTGTAGGAGATATTTTCGGTGCGCCGCTGGCCATCGAGGGTATCGTGGCTTTCTTTATGGAAGCGACATTTATAGCCGTGATGTTCTTTGGGTGGAACAAAGTAAGCAAAGGTTTCCACCTGACTTCCACATGGCTGACTATCGTCGGCGCTACGATTTCCGCCTTCTGGATATTAGTAGCCAATGCGTGGATGCAATACCCTGCCGGTATGCAATTCAACCCCGATACCGTGCGCAACGAGATGGCCGATTTCTGGGCGGTCGCACTGTCGCCGGTGGCGCTCAACAAGTTTCTCCATACCGTATTTTCCGGTTGGATTATCGGAGCAGCCTTTGTTGCGGGCATAGCAAGCTGGTATTTGCTGAAAAAACGGGAAGTGCGATTTGCGTTGTCGAGCATCAAAGTAGCCGCTATTTTCGGGGCGCTGGCGTGCATCCTGTCCATTGTTACGGGCGACGGGTCGGCGCATCAGGTAGCGCAAAAGCAACCGATGAAGCTGGCGGCGATGGAAGGATTTTACGAAGGCCGTGAAGGGGCAGGATTAGTGGGCGTCGGTATCCTGAATCCCGCTAAAAAAGCGTATAACGACGGCAAAGATCCGTTCCTCTGTAAAATAGAAATTCCGCTGATGCTCTCGTTCTTTGCCGAACGCGATTTAGACGCCTATGTGCCAGGGATTACGAATATCATCGAGGGAGGATACACGCAAAAGGACGGTTCGACGGCGCTTTCGGCGTCCGAAAAGATCGCCCGGGGACAATTAGCCATTCAAGCATTGGCCGACTACCGCGAAGCGACCAAAGCGAAAAACGATTCCCTCCGGCAGCAGTCCCGCGCTGTGCTGGATGCGAACTTCGATTATTTCGGATACGGATACGTGAAAAACCCGACCGACCTGATTCCGCCGATAGGCCTTACGTTCTATGCCTTCCGGGTGATGGTACTGTTTGGCGGCTTGCTGCTGCTGCTGTTCCTCGTGGCGGCGTACCTGTCGTACCGAAACCGGTTTGAAACCAAACGCTGGCTGCAATGGAGCTGTTTGATTTCCATATTCGTCGCCATCGTTGCCGGACAAGCCGGATGGGTGGTAGCCGAAGTCGGTCGCCAGCCGTGGGCGATACAGGATATTCTACCGGTATCGGCGGCGATTTCAAATCTCTCGACGACATCGGTGCAGGTAACCTTCTTCCTCTTCCTTGCCTTGTTTACGATTTTGCTTATCGCCGAATTGAAAATCATGCTCAACGCAATTAAAAAAGGCCCGGAAATAAGCTCGGAACCCGAAATTCAGAATAAACAATTAACAACTAACAACTATGGACACATATATATTATTACAAAATTACTGGTGGTTTTTAGTCGCCCTGTTGGGCGCGCTGCTGGTGTTTCTGCTGTTTGTGCAGGGTGGACAATCGTTATTGTTTACGATTGGGAAAACGGAGATGCAGCAAAAAATGCTGTTAAATTCGACCGGACGCAAATGGGAATTTACATTTACCACGCTGGTAACGTTTGGCGGCGCTTTTTTCGCCTCCTTCCCGCTGTTTTATTCGACCAGTTTCGGCGGCGCTTATTGGGTATGGATTTTGATTCTGCTATGCTTCGTATTGCAAGCCGTTTCGTATGAATACCAAGCGAAGAAAGGGAATCTGTTAGGGAAGAAAACCTATCGTGTATTCCTGTGGCTCAACGGCGTTCTTGGCCCCGTATTGATAGGCACGGCTGTCGGGACATTCTTCAACGGAGCGGAATTTATCGTTAATAAACAGCAATTGACCGCGGCGCTTAATCCGGTAATCTCGCAATGGGCGACTCCCTGGCACGGGCTTGAGGCGGCGCTGGTAGTATGGAACGTATGCCTTGGGCTGGCGGTATTCTTCCTGTCGCGCGTACTGTCGCTGCTCTACTTTATTAACAACATCGACGATGCGGCGATACAAAGCAAATCGCGCAGGCAACTGCGGTGGGATACCCTCCTGTTCCTGATTTTCTTCCTGATTTTCCTCGGACGTCTGCTGGTACAGGACGGGTTTGCCGTAAATCCCGAAACGAAGGAAGTCTATACCGAGCCGTTCAAATACCTGACCAACTTCCTTGAGATGCCGGCAGTGCTGGCCGTACTGTTAATCGGCGTGCTGGGCGTACTTTTCGGCATTGGGAAAACCCTCTTTTGCGCGACGTGGAAAAAAGGCATCTGGTTTGCCGGCGTCGGGACGGTGTTTACCGTGCTGGCGCTCCTGCTTTGCGCAGGATGGAACAACACGGCCTACTACCCCTCGCTCACCGACCTGCAAAGCTCGTTGACATTAGAAAACAGTTGCTCCAGCCTCTTTACGCTAAAAACCATGAGCTACGTATCGATTCTCATCCCGTTTGTACTCGCCTATATTATATATGCGTGGCGAGCGCTTGACTTACGCAAAATCAACCATAAGGAAATGGAAGAAAACGAACACACCTATTGACGATCGAATATTGATTGCGGAGCTACGCGGGCTGTGCCTGCGGAGCGCTCTCGAAAAAAAAAACGCGCCGACACCGTCGACGCGTTTTTTTTCTGAAAATGACACGCAAAGGCCGCGCTTTTACGCCACTCCCCCTACGGCTGTTTCCCGATGTACGCCAAAATTCCGCCATCGACGTAGAGCACATGACCATTTACAAAGTCAGATGCGCGCGATGCGAGGAAAATAGCCGCCCCCTGCAAATCTTCTACTTCGCCCCACCGGCCTGCCGGCGTGCGGCCAATAATAAAAGTATTAAACGGATGCCCGTCTTCGCGCAGCGGGCCTGTTTGCGACGTAGCAATATAGCCCGGCCCGATACCGTTAACCTGAATATTATACGCCCCCCATTCGCTGGCCAAATTACGCGTCAACATCTTAAGGCCGCCTTTGGCCGCTGCATAGGCCGACACCGTCTCGCGCCCCAGCTCGCTCATCATCGAACAGATATTGATAATCTTCCCGCCGCCCTTGGCAATCATGGCAGGCGCTACGGCCTTCGACATGATAAACGGCGCATTCAAATCCACATCAATCACCTGCCGAAATTCGGCCGCCGACATTTCCACCGCCGGAATGCGCTTGATAATCCCGGCGTTATTCACCAGAATGTCCACAACGCCCACCTCGCCGGCTATCCTTTCGACAGTGTCGCCGACCGCCGCTTCATCGGTTACATCGAACACATACCCGTGCGCCCTGATACCCGACCCGGCGTACTCCGTCAGCGCACCGGCCACCCGCTCATCCGACAAATCGTTGAACACGATAGTAGCCCCCGCACCGGCAAGCGCCTTAGCCAACGCCATTCCAATCCCATGCGTAGCGCCGGTAACCAGCGCCACTTTGCCTTCTAAAGAGAAAAATTGATTTAAAATACTCATTAATTATTAATTGTTAATTGTTAATTATTCATTGTTCATTATTAACGGTTCATTGTTAATTGTTAATTATTCATTGTTCATTATTCATCTCTACTGGTGCGTTAATTTTTTAAAATTTATCATAACAAGTTCTTTTATAATATACTACGAGCGTTCTTTGATTTTTTGACTTGATTTGAGAAGTAACTTTGCCGAAAGCAAAAAA
>JAIRKX010000201.1 GCA_031259805.1 Prevotellaceae bacterium
GTGTTAAATTTTTGCTTACTTTTGTTTGCCATAAAAAACAGTTAAATCATGCAAACACGTAATTTAGTATCTTTCGATTGGGCCATGAAACGGCTGCTGCGCAATAAAGCAAATTTTGCCGTACTTGAAGGTTTTTTGAGTGAATTGTTGAAACGCCAAATCATCATCAAGCAGATTTTGGAGAGCGAAAGTAACCAGAAGTCGATTGAAGACAAATTTAACCGGGTCGATGTGCTGGCCGAAGACTCCAACAGGGAATTGATGATTATTGAAGTGCAGTACAATAATCAGGTCGATTATTTTCTCCGGATGCTCTACGGAACAAGCAAGGTCATCACCGAACGAATCAACAAAAGTAGCCCGTATGGGGTGATTCGAAAAGTCTATTCCATCAATATCGTGTATTTTGATTTGGGGCAAGGCAACGATTATATATATCATGGTAAGACCCATTTCAAGGGCATGCATACCCATGAGACACTACAGTTGTCGGAAAAGCAACGCGAGAAATTCGGCTATACCGAAGCGGGCGACTTGCATCCGGAATATTATATTATAAAAGTAAATCAATTTAACGATGTCGCTAAAGATACGCTGGACGAGTGGATTTATTTTTTAAAAAATAATGAAATTAAATCCGATTTTAAGGCGCAGGGGCTGGATTTGGCCTGTGAGGTTATGGCCTACGACCGGCTCACGGTAAAAGAACTGCGCGCGTATGAACGCGCCCTTGATACCAAATGGCTCGAAGACGACATTGTGTCAACAGCCGAAGACAGGGGTTTGCAGCAGGGGCTTAAAAAAGGATTAAAACAAGGTCTTGAAAAGGGCTTGAAAAGAGGACTGAAAAAGGGTATACAACAAGGTATAGAAAAGGGCATACAACAAGGTATAGAAAAGGGAATAGAAAAGGGAATAGAACAAGGCATAGAACAAGGCATAGAAAAGGGAATGCAGCAGACTCAATTAGAAATAGCCCGGCATATGCTATCGGAAAATGAGCCGGTCGAAAAAATAATGCAATACACCGGCTTGTCTGCTGAGCAAATAGAAGCATGCACTAATATAAAATAAGGTTTGTTTTTTACAACCAAAATAACCGCCTGTTCCGATAAAGAACTATTGGCATTGTTTCGCAAAACTAAAGATGCCGGCTATTTTGTCGAACTGTATAGCCGCTATATTCCGTTAACCTACGGGTTGTGCCTGAATTATCTGAAAACAACCGACGACGCGCAGGATGTGGTTATGGAGTTGTTTGAAGAAGTGCAACAAAAGGTGTTGCAGCATGAAGTACAGACTTTCCATACGTGGCTTTATAGCGTGGTGAAAAATCATTGTATAAAAGTACTGCGAAAAAATGACCGGCAGGTTTATGTCGCTTTTCAACCTGCATTTATGGAATCGGACAATCTTCCGGCTCTATTCAGCGAAGATAACAGGGAGGAAAATTTCCGGTCGCTCCAAAAGTGTATGGAGAAACTTCCGGTATCGCAACAAGTAAGTATAAAATTGTTTTTCATGTCCGATAAATCGTATGCGGATATTGCCGATATAACGGGATTCCATTTAAAAAGCGTGAAAAGCTATATCCAAAACGGTAAGCGGAATTTAAAAATATGCATGGATAATGACAACAAACCGGCATCGCATCATTGAGTATTTACAAGGCATGCGGAAGGGCAAAGCGGCTAATCGAATAGAACGTGAAGCGCAACAAGACCCTTTTTGGGCGGAAGCGTTTAGCGGGTATGACAGGCACAACGACGACCATGCAGCAGCCATCCTGCTCCTTGAACAACGATTGAAGGCGCAGGCGGCTAAACGGAAAAGACCGGCATGGCCATGGGCAGTTGCCGCCTGTATTGCGGTGTTAGTCGGAGCGGGGTTTCTATTGTTCTTATGGCAAGCGCCCGTGGCGGACACGCTCCCCGTCGTGAAGCTATCGACGACGGATACGCTCCCTGTCGCGGAGTTACCCGACAGGCATGAACCCACCGCCGTGCAATCGCCGCTATCGCTCGAGCGCAAAAGTACAATCGTGCAAAAAGAACCGGATGTTCATCTAAAACCGCCGCCTCCGAATCCACCTGAAAAGGATATGTCGTTCGACAGTCTTGGAAAAGAAGACACTAAAAGCATAGCTACAATCATACCTGAAAAGGATATGTCGTCCGACAGTCCTGTGGCGATAATGGAGGTCGCCGAAAACACCGTCCCTGCAATATCGGTCGACGAATCGATGAAGGTCGCCTCCGGTATTGTATCTGAGGAAGGTATTCCGCTGGAGGGTGCATCGGTGAGCATTAAAGGCGCGCCGACGGCCGTGTTGACGGATATGGGTGGGCGTTATGCTATTCCTGTACAAGATAGCAATACGTTGGTATTTTCTTTCATCGGCATGAATACGGAAGAAATTCCGGTGGCAGGAAAAACGACAATTGATGTCAATCTGGTCGCCGATGCGATAGCGCTGGAGGAAGTCGTAGTCGTAGGATACGGCGTAATGAAACGTACCTCGATACCGGATATCGCCGACGAAACCGCTATCCCGCTTATTGGCAAAAAAGCCTACCGGGATTATTTGAAACAAACTCTACGACAGCCGTCCGATTCCTTATGCGCCAAGGCGAAAGGAAAAGTAGAGCTCCTGTTTTATATAGACGAACAGGGCAATCCGTTCGATATTGAAATAACAACCGGCCTGTGCCCCTCGTGCGACGAAGAAGCCATCCGGCTTATCAAAGAAGGCGGCCAATGGACGCTCAGCAAACGTCCGGTAAGGCAAACAATACGATTTCGAGGAAAGTAGTCCGTTTTTTAGCGATCCGTCAGCAGCAGGTTGCCAGCAGCAAGCTGCAAAATTCATTTCCGATTTCCGGAATTGAATAATCTATATGACGAAATTTATTCCGATTTCCGGAATGAAAAAATTTAGTTGACGAGACTTATTCCGGAAATCGGAATGAAAGAATTTGGATGACGGAGCTTATTCCGACAATTGGAATGAAGAATCTCGATATGCGTTACTCCTACTGCCCGAAGTCCGCCAGTGCGATAGCCGTTATCGCTTCGACTACTACCGGCAGGCGAAGGGCGAAACAGACGTCGTGGCGGCCAGGGATGAGAAGGTCGGTCATTTGGCCGGTGGTCATGTTAAGGGTCTGCTGCGGACGGGCGATGCTGGCTGCCGGCTTGACCGATACGCGGAAGTACAGGTCATTGCCGCTGGTGATGCCGCCGTTGATGCCGCCGGCGTTGTTTGTGGCGGTTGTGCCGTCGGTGGCGATGAAGCGGTCGTTGCGGGTAGAGCCGCGCCGTCGTGCAGCGGCAAATCCGTCGCCAAATTCAATGCCATTGACGCCGGGGATGGCAAACGCCAGCCGGCTGATCTGTGATTCGACCGGGTGGAAGAACGGCTCGCCCCACCCTGCCGGTACCTGTCGCGCCGTACAGCGTATGATGCCCCCGATGGAATCGCCCGCCGCTATGGCATGGTCGATGGCGTCGGCGACAGTTGCCTGTCCGCCGGCTTCCTCCAGTTCGGCCGTGATGACGACCGGCGTCAGTATCTTTTTTGCGACGACGCCCGCCGCCACCAGCAGTACTGTCAGGCGCCCCGACAGGTGCCCGCCGCCCCGCAGGTCATTAAAGCCGTTCCATTTCCTTGTGGCGGTAAAATCGGCGTGTCCCGGGCGGGGCGTGTCGCGGAATGCGGCGTAATCGTCCGGACGGGTATCGCGGTTGTCGAACAGAATGGCTAACGGTGCGCCGGTCGTATGGCCGTTGTAGAGGCCGGCGCACAGGTGGGGGATGTTGGCTTCGACACGGGTGGTAGCGCCCCGGAAGCCGCTTTGCCGACGCTGCAAGTCGTGCAGGAAGTCGGCGGGGGCGAGTGGCAGTCCGGCCGGACAGCCATCGATGATGACGCCCATCCGCTCGCCGTGCGATTCGCCGAAAAGGCTTATTCTAAAAAGGTGTCCGAAAGAATTCATGATGTCTTGTTATGATTTTTCCTGCTTTTGTTGTTTTTCCTGCGCCAGTTTTTCCTGCTTTTGTTGATAGTCGTTTTTGCTTCTTTCCCGATGTTTCTGCCTGCTCCGCTCTTCCTTTGCCAGCCAGTTCTGCTTTTTCCGAATGATCAACTGTTCATGCCTTTGCATCATGTTGACTATGTATGCCATATCGCGGGTAAAGTCCGGATAGGATTTGCGGATGCAGTGCATGTCGTCGATCAGTACCGGCTCTGAGGTAAACAATCCGGCGCAGGCGGCGGCCATCGCAATTCGATGGTCATTGAACGAGGACACGCGACCGCCGTGTAATTCCGCATTCCCCGCGATGTCTCCGACGATGAGCGAGTCGTTTTGAAGCAAGATGCGCACCCCCAGCGTCTGGAGCATGCTTAGCAGCGCTTCGGCGCGGTTGCTTTCCTTGAAATAAAGCCGCTGGACGCCGGCGATGCAGGAAACGCCCTTGCAAAAGGCTGCCAGCAACACCAGCGGCGGGAACAAATCGGGACAGTCGGACGCATCGAAGCGGAAGGCCTGCAACTGATCGTCCCGCATAACGGTCAACCGGCTGCCGTCCCACTGGCATTTTGCGCCGGCCATTTTGAGTGCCTCCAGAATAGCCCTGTCCGCCTGCCGGCTGTCTTTGCGCAAGCCGTCGACCGTCATGCGTCCGCCGATAGCGCCGACCACCAGCCAGTAAGCTGCATTGCTCCAGTCGCCCTCGACCGTGTAGATTTGCGGCATATAGCGTTGCCCTCCGGGAATGTGGAAGCTGCTATAATCTTGTTTATGCGAGATGTGAATGCCGAATGCCGCCAGCGTTTCCAGTGTCATGTCAATATACGGACGGCTGACCAGACCGGGCACCGTTAGCGCCGAGTCGCCGGAGAGCTGCGGCAAAGCCATCAGCAGCCCCGACAGCGTCTGCGAACTGTGGAGCGCCATTATCGACGCCGTGCCGGGGGTCAACAGGCCACTCAGGTACATTGGAAAGTTGAGAGATGCGTGTGTAGTAGCGCGTACGCCGAATGCCGCCAGCGCCTTCACCAACTCGTCCATCGGCCGTTGACACAAGTTGCCGCTGCCGACAATTTTGACCGATGGATACATTACCGCCGCTACCGGTGCAAACAGCCGCGCACATAACGCCGACTCGCGGCAGTGCAGTACAGGCGTACTCCTCTGTCGGACGGTAGCGGGCGAAA
>JAIRKX010000007.1 GCA_031259805.1 Prevotellaceae bacterium
AATAGAGTTTGCTTGCGCGCAAAAAAACGCCCGCCCATTTGTGAATAAGTTTTGCTTATTTGAAACCGGCGGGACTTGCTTATTTGAGAAGTTATCCGTATGCTCCGCGCGCGCTGTTATAAATAACTAATAACTCGGTGTCGTGTGTGTACAACTATGCGGGTTTCCGGAGACGTCAATCGCTACGGGGGCAACGCATTACAATGGCTCCTTTGGGATGCCCCGCCGTTCGCTGGTTTCTACGTTAAGGACGGGCGCTCCCGGTATCGAATGCGTAACAAAAACGGTGTACAAACGATAGCGCAAGCAGGATCGACTCACGGGCGCAAGTCGGATTGACTTACGGGCGGAATTACAAAAATCACGCTTTACATCAGGAATCTTTTATGCAGCGTACCGAATAGGCGTCGGCGCGTGAGGCGCCGGCGGTGGGCGAGGCGGTGATGTTTTTTACACCGGCGTAGTTTTTGGTTTGGAATGACAGGACGACAAAGCCGCCTCCGACGGCATTTGTGAGGCTGTGGGGGGCGTTCCCCCAGTACGTCCCCCACAGGCCGCTCATACTGCCCATCAGCATGGCGTACTGTCCGTCGAAGCGGGCGGCTGCCGGGAAGTAGGAGTCGATGCCCCGGTTCCGGTCGAGGTAGAATGTCCATCCGTAGTCGTAATCCTCCATGTTGAGGGTGTTGTCGCCATTGAGGTCGACGACGGCAAAGGGTACCGTGTCGTTGTCGCCGGCTGTTTCGTAGCCTCCCGAGGGCGTGAAGTTACGGAATACGCCGGCAGGGGGCACCCGCCAGCCCGGAGGACAGGGGTCGTAGCACGATTTGACGCCTTTATGGAGGTAGTGGTTGTCCTCGCCCGTCAGATTTCCCTGCGGGTTGCCCCAGAGGGCGTCCGTACTGAGTCCGGTCTGGAGCCAGTCGCGCGAGGTGGTGTATTGTGCATAGTTGGAAAGACATACTGTCGGGTTGCGGAGGGCATACTGCAGGGTGTTGAGGCTTATGTCCGTCCAACTGGAGTTCGTGATTTGTACCGGCTGGCCTTCGGCGTCGTAGAGCGGGGCGCCGGTGGTGGCGGTGTTTCCCAACAGGGTGGCGGCGGCGGGGAAGGGGTCTTTGCGTCCCCACTGGTAGAGCATGCCGTAGCTTTTCGGGTTGGCCGGCTGGTCGGTTAAGGCGCCGAGGTTAAGGTTCATGACTTCGTAGCCGGTCGCTGCGGGCAGTGGGGCGACCTCGACGTCGGGGATCCATATATGCCAGCTCCAAAGGATATTGTCGTCGGCGTCGCAGGCGGCAATCAGGGCGTTTCCGGCATGGAGCGGGGGGATGGCGTAGAATACGATGTCATTTTCGACCAGTTCGACGTCGGTGATTAATCCCCTCTCGTTTTCGTAGTAGTCTTGCCAGAGCAGTCGCGCCGATACGGGTGCGATTGTGGGGTTTGCGGTGTGGAATGCGGCGGGGTCGATGATTCCGTCGGCGCCGTTGCCGATGACGGTGGCGTCAAAAATATACCAGCCGGCGTTCTTTATGATATAGCAGTTCGATGTGCCGTCGTAGCCTAAGATCTGTACCGGTATTATGATTCCCTCCTGCATGACGGTCAGGGTCTGCGTCAACGTGCCGGCGGTAATGCTGACGGTGGCTTCGGGACGTCCGTTGACTTTGTCGTTCTTGCCGGCGGAGAGGATTAATCCGTCGGCGGTTGTCTGGATTGCGCACCATTCCCTGTCGGATACGGCGTTCCACGCGGGCTGATTGGTGGTTATCGCGATTTCTCTGCGACCTCCCTCGGCGGAAAACACGATGAGGCCATTCGGCCATATGGTCAGGAATGGTTCTTCGGAGGGACTCTCTGCCTTCTCGCACGCAGTAAATAAGCCCGCTACGAGGATAAGTAATAAAAAGAATACATGTTTTTTCATCTTGAATAATAATTAAAGTTGTTTTAGAAATATAAAGTTACCTATTATTTTCTGCCGCCACAATGCGTGGTATATAAAAATTTTGTACTTTTGCCGAAAAATTAACGCTTTGATAATAAGAAAACATATTTTGCTTGCGTGCATTCTTTGCAGCATCAGTGTGTCGTCGTATGCGCAGTACGATAAGCAGTATTTTTTCTATCGGGGACGGCAGTTCCTGATGGATAATAAATTTTCGCAGGCTATTCATAATTTCAATACGCTGATTAAAGCCGATACGTCCCTGTACGATGCGTATTTTTTTCGCGGTATTGCCAAATACAACCTGAACGATTTTATCGGGGCGCTGTCCGATTTTTCGAAAGCCGTCGAGCTGAATCCGGTATATACTCTTGGCTATCATTATCGGGCAGTGGCGTACGTCAGCCTGAAGAAATACGACGAGGCGCTGGCCGATTTGGAAACCGCTACCGGCCTGCGTCCGGGCTATGCGGGTTTGTATTTTACGCGTGGCGTTACTTACCTTCTCACGCAGCAATTCGAGCAATCGATCAGCGATTTCAATCGTTTTCTGCGGTACGAGCCGAAATCCAGCGACGCCTACCTGAGGCGCGGTACGGCCTATCTTTTTTTAAAGGATACGGTCAAAACGCTGGAAGACTATAATACGGCCGTGCTGTTGAGCAAGTTCGATCCCGAAGTGTATATCATTCGCTCGCGGGTGTATGCCATGCGGGGCGAAAATGAGCAGGCGCTGACCGATTTGAATGAGACTATCCGGTTGGACTCTACCATTTCGCTGGCGTATTTCAACCGTGCGTTGTTACGTTACAATCAGCAAGATATTTCCGGCGCGCTGGCCGATTTCCAAAAAGTGCTGGAACAAGACCCCGACAATGCCCTGACCTATTATAACCGGGCGCTTATCCGTTCGCAAATAGGCGACTATAATCTGGCGCTCAGCGATTACGAAAAGGTGATGGAAATCAATCCGAACAATGTGCTCGCGTACTATAACCGCGCGGCGGTGTTTATCGAACTGAACCGGTTTTATGATGCCATGAACGACTACACGAAAGCCATTGAACTCTATCCCGATTTTGCCAACGCCTATACCAATCGCGGTTATGTAAAGGCACAGCTGGGGCTACTGGCCGGCGCCAAGGACGATTACGATAAGGCACAACGTAAAATCAACGAGTACAAATCGAAGATGACCGATAGCGCATTTTCGGCCTATGCCGATACCAGCAAGCAGTTCAACAAACTACTGACGCTGGATGCCGAATTTGCCAAAAAAGATTTCAATGAAAACCTGCTGCAATATCGTAAAGTAGATGTACAGTTGAAACCGGTGTTTAAATTGGCGGTCGCGAAACCGTCAAACGTGCCGCTCGACAAGCAGTATTATCATCCGGCGTGGGAGCAATTCCGTCGGGATGCGTCATTACCGGTAGAGATATTAAGCGAACTCCCAACGCGCAATACGACCGACCTGATGAAGGACGACTCGCTGGCCACCGAATACCTGAAGCAACATCAAACAGCTGCTGCTTATTTTAATAAAGGGATGACGCAATTTCAGCTACGCTATTTCAACAGTGCCCTGAATAATTTCAACAAAGCGATTGAATTAGATCCGAACAATGCGTTCTATTATCTTAACCGTAGCGCCCTGCAGAGCGAGATGATTGATTTTATTGCGTCGGTTGAAAATAATGTACAGGTGTTGGCATTAGACAATTACAGCGCCACCATCCGGCCGCGCGCCACCCCGCAGCAGGACGTCAAAATGTACGATTACGAAGAGGCCATCAGCGACTTGAACAGAGCCGCCCACCTGATGCCCGACCTCGCGTACATCTACTATAATCTGGGCAACCTGCGTTGCCTGTCCGACGCCATTCCCGAATCCATCAGCAATTATACGCAAGCCATCCGCTTGTACCCCAACATGGGCGAAGCCTACTACAACCGCGGGCTGGTGCATATTTACCTGCGCGAGGTCGAAAAAGGCTGCCTTGATATCAGCAAGGCCGGCGAGCTGGGAATCGAAGATGCCTACAGCGTAATCAAAAAGTACTGTGTGAAGGATTGATGATTATTGCTTCTACCAGCCAAAGTTGTCTGAAATAATAATTTCCGTTTTTTCCAGATGATGGGTTGTTTTCATTGGAATTGTTTTGTAAGGAAGATGATATAATTCGGCGAGTTTTTGTATTTCAGCCGTATTATCATACGTCAGCATGAATTTGCCTTTTAGTTGGGCTGTCAGGGCAAAAAGCCGTTCATGGTCTATATTCGAATGATTGTAAAGCCTTTTACCGGC
>JAIRKX010000002.1 GCA_031259805.1 Prevotellaceae bacterium
GAAAGATATAACGCCGCAAGTTGTGGGACATCTTTGCGACCATGCCTGTTATTTTATCCAAAAAAAATCCTTACCTTTGTGGTCGATAATCTTCGGGGCAGGGTGTAATTCCCGACCGGTGGTGATAGTCCACGACTCGCTCAAAAGGCGATTGAATCTGTGTAATTCAGATACCGACGGTACAGTCCGGATGGGAGGAGAACAGGCATCAGCCATAAGGCGGTGGCAGGGAGTGAGGCAATGACAGTCCCTCCCCGACGTCCGGCATGCCGATGCAAGCAGGCATAACTATTTTTCTTTTATCATACAACGAAAGTCCCGGTAATTATCGGGGCTTTTATTTTATGCGTAACATATAAATAGTGTATAACAGGTATGAAACAACACAGAAAAATGAGATGGGGCAACCGGCTGCGGTTGGCATGGCGTATTGTCGGAATAGGGTGTGCATGGGGGACGATGGGTTCCGTTGCATGGGCGCAGGCGGAGGAGACAAAGCGCGACAGTGTTCGGGTTGCGCTACTCGACGAGATTATTGTAATCGCTTCGCAGGTGCGCGACGACGCGCCGATTACGCTGCAAACCATCGGACGGGAGGAGATTTCGCAGTACTTGGGGACGAAAACCTATCCCGAAATCATGCGACATACCGGCGGAGTCTATGCCACATCGGAGTCGGGCAGCTATGGCGATGCGAAAATCAATATTCGCGGTTTTAAGCAGGAAAATTTTACGGTGATGCTTAACGGCGTACCCCTGTCGGGATTCCGCAGCGGATCTATGTTTTGGAACAACTGGCTGGGACTGACCGACGCTACGTGGCGCATTCAACTGCAAAAGGGTGTAGGCGGCTCAATGCTGGCGGCCAATTCGATGGGCGGCACAATTAATATCGCTACGCAGCCGGCCATGCAGACCGCCGGCGGAGAATGGACGACAGCTATGACCGGCTATGGGCAGTACAATGTCCGCCTGTCGCTGTCGACCGGTGAAATGAAAAACGGTTGGGCGTTGCGTTTCGCCGGGTCGCGGACGTGGGGGAGGGGCTATGTTGAGGCTACCGACGTCGATGCGTGGGGCTATTTTATAACCTTGCGGAAAATCGTCAACGCCCGGCATTCCCTCCTGTTTACCATGCTCGGCTCACCTGAGCGGCACGGGCAACGTGCATCGAAATTGTCGAACGAAGAGGTGCGGACGTACGGCCCGACTTATAATAAGGACTGGGGCGCGTATAATGGCAAGATAAGCAACCTGAGTGAGAACTTCTACCACAAGCCTTACTTCTCCGCCACGCATTTTTTCACTGCTTCCGACAACCTGTTTCTGTCGAACACCCTGTACGTGTCCGTCGGCGATGGCGGCGGCAAATGGAGCGAGAGTGCAGGCCGGCGCATCATTGCATATCAACGCGGCGGACAGATAGATTGGGAGGCCGTCGTAGCCGATAATGTAAATAACCCCGACGCTGTAACGCTCCCCGACGGGAATGTGCAATACGGCGCCGCGCGGAACATCCTGTCCGACTATTTGGCCGGCCATACGTGGATCGGGTTGCGCTCGGCGCTGGATGTAACATTCAGTCCTCGCCTGAAGCTCTCGTCGGGGCTGCATTACCAGTATTTCTATTCGTGGCAGAACGAACGAATCACCGATTTGCTCGGCGGGGCATTCTGGTTTGAGGACTACGGGCGTAATTCGCTGGCAGGCGTGGCCGGACGCAATCCGCTAAAAGGCGTTGGCGATTACATCCGTCTGCATAATGGCGACCGCGACAATCATCTTTCAATCTATACACAGTTGCACTACGCCTCCGGACGTCTTCAAGCCTTTGTCGGTGTGATGCTCATGACCTCCCTTTATCAGCACTGGGACAAATACAATTATACGGAGCATCACTACAGCGACGTAGCGTCAGGCATGGGAGGCAACCTCAAGGCCGGAGTGAGCATCCGGATGTCGCCCCGCCAGCAACTCTACCTCAATGGCGGCTACTATTCGCGAATGCCCTACAGTAACGTCTACTTTGCCTCCAACACAAACAGCATTACGGACGGCGTAACGAACGAACGGAACTATATCGCCGAAGCCGGCTATAAATATACCGGCGACGTCGTGCAACTAACCCTCAACGGCTATTATAACTACTGGCAAAACAAAGCCCTGATGTCCGACCCCTATAAGCCTGTCGACGACCACGAGGTGCGTTACATGATTACCGGTCTCGACGCACGGCATGTGGGGCTGGAACTCGACATCGAGCGCCGGATGACCGACTGGTTCTCCCTGTCCGCCTTTGCCTCTATCGGCGACTGGCAATGGAAAAATGATGTGGCCGCAACCATCTACGACCCCTATACTAATCTGCCGGTCGATACCCTGCAAGTGTTTACCGACGGGCTCTTCGTGGGCGATGCGCCGCAAACGCAGGCAGGCGTCGTGGCGACTGTCCGGCTCTTCGGTCGTTACGACATTCGCGTCGAGGGACGTTATAACGACCGTCTGTACGCTAACTTCGACCCCGCCCGACGTACCAATCCCGCCGATAGAAGCCAGTCGTACCGCATCCCCGCCTCGTTTGTCGCCGATGTGCATCTTCAATTTCCGTTTAAGGTGAGCGCGCTCGACGCCACGCTGTTTATTACCTGCAACAACCTGTTTGACGCCCTCTACATCGAACGTGGCGACGACGGCGCTATGCACGACCTGACCTCCTTCCGGGGATTCTGGAATATCGGGCGGAACATGCAGGCAGGAATAAGAATAGGATTTTAGCCTAAAGCGCGCACGGGAAACCTGCAGGAAGGAGCATGCGATGCCCGTAGGGAGACGAATTCGGCGCCTTCACTATGCCTCCGGACAATTTGGGGCGGGCTGTTTGCGCATGTCTAAAATTATGCTTACCTTTGTATCGTGAAACGGATATTGTCCATATTATTTATCGCAACGGCTATATGCAATCTGGCTGTTTTTTCGGTGGTGCCGCATCATCACCACGAGGCTGTGATGTGCGCGGAAGACGCGCATTGCCGGCACGACAATACGCCCGTTCGCAATCATACCGATACCGATATTGCGCATTGCACCACCTGTACGACCGCTTCCGAGACGACCATTACGACGGCGCAAAGCAGTATGCGGTACAGGCTGCCGACCGACGGACGGCCGCTTCCGCTTATGCCTGTTCCGGCCATTCCGACAGGAGCATTCGCCAATCCTTTTCATCATACGGGCAGCCGGCTGTTTGCCCCGCTCGTTATCCTCCTTCCCTTATGCCGCCCGGCTGATACGGACGGCCTGCGCGCTCCCCCCGCAAACGTTTAATCGTACAGCGTCCGGAAAATAAAGATGACGGATGACGACCGTGTCATTCGGATTTCCGACGTATTGTGTTTGCATCTTTTCCAACGGAAGTATTAAACGTTAAAACAACTAACATGAAAAAAAATGTGGCGGGTATTTTTACCCTCTGCCTGCTTATCGCAGGCTGTTCGGGTCGTGCAGACGATCACAGTGTACCGGCGCAGACAGATGCGCATTCGTCGACAGACGAAATTGTATTTACCCTCCGGCAGGCCGAAATGGTCGGTTTGCAGGTGGAAGAAGTAACGCCCGGAGCGTTCAATCAAGTTATTAAGACCAGCGGGCAAATCCTGCCGGCGACGGGCGATGAAGTAACCATTGTAGCCACCACGCCGGGGACGGTGGCCTTTACTCGTCCGGCCATAACCGAAGGGACGGCTGTCGGGGCGGGCGAAACGATAGCGATCATCTCGTCCAATAATCTGCTCGACGGCGACCCGTTGAGGAAAGCGAAAATCGCTTATGAGACCGCCGAAAGCGATTACCTGCGGGCGCAGGAATTGGTGGAAGACCAAATCATTTCCGTCAGGGAATTTGAGCAGACGCGCCTCCGGTACGAAACCGCCCGGGCAGCTTACGAGACGCAGGCCGGCGGGCATTCGGACAGGGGCATGCGGGTTGTCGCGCCGGTCGGCGGGTATATCAAAAGCCGCTTAGTCAACGAGGGCGAATATGTGGCGGTTGGGCAGCCCATTGCTGTGGTCGCTCAAAACCGCCGCATGCAATTGCGCGCCGAGGTGTCCGGGAATTATTTTGGGGCGCTTAAAAGTATCCGCAGCGCTCATTTCCGGACGGCGTATAACGATGTGCTGTATAAGCTGCCGGACTTAAACGGGCGGCTGCTGTCGTTCGGCAAAGCGTCGGACGGGCAATCATACTACATTCCCGTTATCTTTGAGTTCGATAATGTCAGCGACATTGTGGGGGGCTCTTTCGTTACGATCTATCTGTTATCCCGCCCGTTGGAGGACGTGATAGTTGTACCCGTGTCGGCCATTACCGAAGAGCAGGGGCTGTATTTCGTGTACTTGCAGGTGGACGACGAAGGCTACAGAAAGCAGGAGGTCATCCTTGGTCAAAGCGACGGCGGGAGCGTCCGCATCCTTAAAGGACTTAATGCCGGCGACAGGGTCGTGACCAAAGGCGTCTATCAGGTTAAGTTAGCCGCCGTGTCGCCGGCTATGCCCGAAGGACATTCACATTAAGATTTGACAGGCTATGCTGAATAAAATAATACAGTTTTCGCTGCGCAACCGGATGGTTGTGTTAGTCGCCTCCCTGCTGCTGATGGTCGCGGGGACGTATACCGCCGTCAATATGGAGGTGGATGTATTCCCCGATCTGACGGCTCCGACGGTGGTTATTATGACCGAAGCCAAAGGGATGGCGCCCGAAGAAGTGGAGCAGTTAGTTACTTTCGCGGTGGAGACGGCGGTCAACGGCGCTACCGATGTGCGCCGCGTGCGCTCGTCGTCGACCACCGGCTTTTCTATTGTGTGGGTCGAATTTAATTGGGGTACGGATATTTACCGCGCCCGTCAAATCGTGTCGGAGAAGCTGGCGGTAGTGAAGGAGACGTTGCCGGCCAATGCGGGTAACCCGACCATCGGCCCGCAGTCGTCTATTCTGGGGGAGCTGATGATTATCGGGATGACCGCCGACAGCACCTCCATGCAGGAGCTGCGTACGCTGGCCGACCGGACGGTGCGCCCCCGCCTGCTGTCGACCGGCGGCGTAGCGCAGGTAACCGTATTAGGCGGCGATATTAAGGAATACCAAATCCTGTTGAACCCCGACAGGATGAAGCGCTACAACGTCGGCCTCGATGAAGTGATAAAAAGCGTGGCCGATATGAATCGGAATGCCTCCGGCGGCGTGCTCTACGAGTACGGCAATGAGTATATCATTCGCGGGCTGCTGTCCGTCAATGACCGGGCGGCGCTGGGTCAGACCGTCGTCAAGCGCGCGGATGGGGGAGGGGCTCCGGTGATGCTGGAGCACATCGCGCAGGTGGGGATTGGCCACAAAACGCCCAAGTCAGGCGTGGCGTCCGAAAAAGGGAAGCCTGCCGTGCTGATAACCGTAACCAAACAACCTGCGGTGAGCACTCTCGCATTGACCGAAAAGATCGACCGGTCGCTGGCGGAGTTACAGGCCGCTTTCCCTGCCGACGTCCGGACGTCGTCCGATATTTTCCGTCAGGCGCGATTCATCGACCATGCGATTGACAACGTACAAAAGTCGCTTTACGAAGGCGGCCTGTTTGTGGTCGTCGTACTCTTTCTTTTTTTGATGAACGCCCGCACGACGGTCATCTCGCTCGTTACCATTCCGCTCTCGTTAGTGGCGTCGATAGTGGCGCTCAAACTCATGGGGCTCACGATTAATACCATGAGCCTTGGCGGCATGGCTATTGCCATCGGCTCGCTGGTGGATGATGCTATTGTAGACGTTGAGAATGTGTTCAAACGGCTCCGGGAAAACAGGCAGCGACCGGAGGATGAACGACAACCGGCGCTGACCGTCGTATTTGAAGCTTCAAAGGAAGTACGCATGCCTATTTTGAATGCGACGCTGATTATCATCGCCGGCTTTGTGCCGCTGTTTTTCCTTTCGGGCATGGAAGGCCGCATGCTGGCGCCGCTGGGCATTGCGTTTATCGTGGCGCTGGCGGCCTCGACGGTGGTGGCTTTGACGCTGACGCCTGTACTGTGCAGCTATCTGCTGAAGACTTCGGTCGAACGGCGTTTGAGGGAACCCTTTGTGTCGCGCAAAATCAAAAGCGGTTACAGTCGCGCCCTGCGCCGGGCGTTGCGCCACCGGCGATGGGTATTGGGCGGCACAGGCGTCGCGACGGTTGCCGCCATCGTTATTTTCCTGACGCTCGGACGCAGTTTCCTGCCGCCGTTCAACGAAGGTTCATTCACTGTGAATATTAGTACGCTGCCCGGCATTTCGCTGGAAGAATCCGATAAAATGGGGCGCATGGCCGAAACGATACTGCTCTCCATTCCGGAGATACAGACGACGGGACGGAAAACAGGACGCGCCGAATTGGACGAGCATGCGCTGGGCGTGAATGTATCGGAAATCGAAGCGCCTTTCGTCCTCGACAAACGCTCAAAAGAGGCGGTACAGGCGGATATCCGCGAACGGCTGCGCGCGCTGCCGGGCGTCAACGTCGAAATCGGGCAACCCATATCCCACCGCATCGACGCCATGCTGTCGGGCACGCGGGCGAACATCGCTATCAAGCTTTTCGGGAATGACCTGAATAAAATGTTCACCATTGGGAATCAAATCAAAGCGGCTATTGCCGACGTCGAAGGCATTGCCGACCTCAACGTCGAGCAGCAGGTTGAACGTCCGCAACTTAAAATAATCCCCAAGCGCGAAATGATGGCCAGGGTTGGCATGACGCCCCCCGAACTGGCGGAAATCATTACGGTGATGCTGGCGGGCGACGTCGTATCGCAGGTATACGAAGGCAATAAAGCCTTTGACCTGACCCTCAAAGTGGACGACGACAGCCGCCAATCCGCCGAACGCATCCGCCAAATGGCCGTCGACGCCGGC
This sequence comes from Prevotellaceae bacterium, assembly GCA_031259805.1. Taxonomy (GTDB): domain Bacteria; phylum Bacteroidota; class Bacteroidia; order Bacteroidales; family UBA932; genus JAIRKX01. Next base: position 6,940 of record JAIRKX010000002.1, read on the forward strand.
GGACGCAAGATACCGCTCGGCTATCTGGTTGACGTCATCTCCTCTACCGGCCCCAACACAATCAACCGGGAAAACATCGCACGGAAAATCGTCATCTCCGCCAACGTCGCCGGACGCGACTTAAGGAGCACCGTCAATGACGTCCGCAGGAAAATTGACGCCGACATCCCACTGCCCGAAGGGTACCGCATCGAGTATGGCGGGCAGTTTGAAAGCGAGCAGACCGCCTCCCGTACGCTGCTGATTACCTCCCTGTTTGCGATTATCGTCATATTCCTGTTGCTGTTTAACCAGTTCCGCAGCGTCGCCCAATCGACGGTTATCCTGCTCAACCTGCCGCTGGCGCTTATCGGCGGCGTATTCGCGCTGTTCTTCACCGGCGGCGTAATCAGCATCCCGGCCATCATCGGGTTTATATCGCTGTTCGGCATCGCCACGCGCAACGGGATGTTACTCCTGTCGCGCTACAACGACCTGCGACACGAAGGATTGTCGGCGCGCGACAGCGTCCTGCACGGCTCGCTCGACCGGCTCAATCCGATTCTGATGACCGCCCTCAGCTCCGGACTGGCGCTCATTCCGCTGGCATTGGGCGGCGACCTGCCCGGCAACGAAATCCAAAGCCCGATGGCTAAGGTAATCCTCGGCGGACTGCTGACGTCTACGCTGTTAAACGGATTCATCATCCCCATCATGTATCTCATAACAACGCATAATGAATAATGAATAATCATCACACTATATATTATAATGCAAACAATATACTGTAAAATCCTGTTCCTGCCGCTCCTCTTCGCAGGAATGACAGTCGGCTCCATTCCCGTAAGGGCGCAGGGCGACATGCGTTTCCTCCGCGACGTCGAGCAAAACAATACCACGCTGAAAGCGTTACGCGAATCCACAGAGGCGCAGCAGCTGGCGAATAAAACCGGCGCCGGCCTCCCCAATCCCGACGTCGGCGTCGACTATTTTTGGGGCGCCCCCGCCGCTACGGGCAATCGGACGGACTTTAGCCTGCGGCAATCCTTCGACGTGGCTACCCTGACGGGCATGAAAAGCCGCGCCGCCGACCGGCAGAACCGGTTAGTCGACATGCAATTCCGCGCCGACAGGATGGCCATCCTGCAGGAAGCCGCCCTCTATGGCGTCGAAATAATCTATTATAACATCCTGAGGAAGGAACTGTTCCAGCGCCTCCGGTACGCCGAAATGTTAGTCGACGGCTACGCCAAACGCCTGCAGAACGGCTACGCCACCATGCCGGAATACCACAAAGCCAAACGCTACCTGTCGTCGACACAGGGCGAACTCGCCCGCGCCGACGTCGAGCGCGCCGCTCTGCTGGCCGAACTTCAACGCCTTAACGGCGGAATAACCATCACATTAGACGACGACAGCTACGGCGACGACCTCCTGCCTTCCGACTTTGAATCATGGTTCGCCGACGTCGCCTCACGGCATCCCGCATTGGAATATGCCCGACAGGACGTCGTCTACAACAAGCAAAACAGGACATTAAACCGCGCCCAAAACTGGCCGTCGTTCTCCGTCGGATTTGTAAGCGAACAGACCGTCGGGCAACGGTATCAGGGGGTTAGCTTGGGGTTGTCCATCCCGCTGTGGGAAAACCGCCGCCGCGTCAAACAAGCCGCCGCCGCCGTCCGCGCCGCCGAAGCGCGACAGACAGACGCCGCGCTGCAACTCTACACCCGCCTCCAAACGGCCTGTTACCGTGCGCAAAGCCTCCGCGCTATCGCCGCCGGCTACCGGCAGTCCCAAACCTCCGCCGACAACACCGAACGCCTGCAGAAAGCCCTCGACGCCGGCGAAATATCGCTTTTGGAATACCTCATGGAAATGGAATTATACTACGCCGCACTACAGCAAACGCTCGACGCCGAACGCGACTACCGGAAGGCGGCAACCCTGCTGCTTGTTTATTAATTATTATCGTGTCAATTGAATAGTATCATATTTCGTCATTGCAAACGAAGGAAAGCAATCTAAAAAATACGAAACGCTGGATTGCTTCGGGCTGCGTCCTCGCAATGACGAAACGCCGGATTGCTTCGGACTACGTTCTCGCAATGACGACAAAGCGTTGACATGACGCCACATACGCCAATTGTTAATAAGTTGTTAATAAAAGATAAAAAAAAACGTGCGGCATTCAAAAAATAGTATTACCTTTGTATCGATGATAACGCAATTCACCATCCCCGCTTATTCGACGCCCGAAGCCCTTTCGGGAATGTCGGACTATGGCGTTACCTTCCAACACTCATTTTTGAATCACGATAGACCGGTTATGACGAAATCTTCCCCCAAATTGGGAGACATTTTCCGCACGCACGGAAACCTTCCCCCAAAATGGGAGACATTTTCCGCACGCACGGAAATCTTCCCCCAAAATGGGAGACATTTTCCGCACGCACGGAAACCTTCCCCCAAATTGGGAGACATTTTCCGCACGCACGGAAACCTTC
>JAIRKX010000022.1 GCA_031259805.1 Prevotellaceae bacterium
CATGAATACCGAAGAGCTGTTTAAGAAACTGATTGCCCATGCTAAGGAATATGGATTTATATTCCCGTCGAGCGAGATTTACGACGGGCTGAGCGCCGTGTATGACTACGGGCAGATGGGCGTCGAGCTGAAAAATAATATCAAGAACTACTGGTGGCAGGCCATGGTGCGTCGACACGATAACATTGTCGGTATCGACAGCGCCATTTTCATGCATCCGCGTATTTGGGAAGCGTCGGGGCATGTGGGTGCATTCAACGACCCGTTGATCGATAACCGCGACAGCAAAAAACGCTACCGCGCCGACGTGTTGCTCGAAGAACATCTGGCGAAGATCGAAGAGAAAATCGAGAAGGACGTCGACAAAGGCCGTCGTAAGTTTGGCGACGCCTTCGACGAAACGCAATTTCGCGCTACTAATCCCAACGTGTTGCGTAATGCCGCCAAAGCCGCCGACATCCGGGCGAGGATGAATGCCGCACTCGCGGCTAACGACCTCGACGCCCTGAAACAACTGATTGTCGACTGCGAAATCGTATGCCCCGTGTCGGGCAGCCGTAACTGGACGGACGTGCGCCAGTTCAACCTTATGTTCAGCACGCAACTGGGCAGCGTCAGCGACGAGGCGGGCGTCGTATACCTGCGTCCCGAGACGGCGCAGGGTATTTTCGTCAATTTCTTGAACGTGCAAAAGACCGGACGGATGAAAATCCCATTCGGCATCGCGCAAATCGGGAAGGCCTTCCGCAATGAGATTGTGGCGCGGCAATTCATTTTCCGCATGCGTGAGTTCGAACAGATGGAAATGCAGTTCTTCGTACGCCCGGGCGACGAGCTGAAATGGTTTGAGTACTGGAAGGACGAACGGATGCGCTGGCACCAGTCCATCGGGTTAGGCAATGAGAAATACCGCTTCCATACGCACGAAAAACTGGCGCACTACGCCAATGCCGCCGCCGATATTGAATTTGAATTTCCGTTTGGTTTCAAAGAACTCGAGGGCATCCACTCGCGTACCGATTTCGATTTGCGGCGTCATCAGGAATTTTCGGGGCGGAAGCAGCAGTACTTTGACCCCGAAACCAACGAAAGCTATATCCCCTACGTCGTGGAAACGTCAATCGGGCTTGACCGCACGTTCCTCGCCGTACTGTCGACGGCCTATTGCGAAGAGCCGTTAGAGAACGGCGAAGAACGGGTCGTATTGCGCATTCCGCCGGTGCTGGCGCCGGTCAAATTAGCCGTGCTGCCGTTAGTGAAAAAAGACGGCCTGTCCGAAAAAGCACGTGTAATCATGCAGTCCCTGCGCGACAACTTCCCCTGCCAGTATGACGAAAAAGACAGCATCGGCAAACGCTACCGCCGGCAGGACGCCATCGGAACGCCCTTCTGCATCACCATCGACCATCAAACATTAGACGACGATACCGTAACCATCCGCTACCGCGATACCATGCAACAGGACCGGGTGGCCGTCGACAGTATCCAAAATCAAATAGCAACTATCCAGTATCCAAAATCACTATGGAAGAATTAACCGTTGGCACAAGAGTCCAGCACGAACGTTACGGCGCCGGGTATGTCCTGACGACAGCATTGACTAACTACGAAATTATATTTGAGCGCGGCGGCAAGATGTCGCTGCTGAAATCGACCGCCATGAACGAGATGGAAGTCGTCGACGCCCCCAAGTCCGACGACGATACCCCGAAACTCACGTGGGACGAAGTCGAAAGCGCGCTCACGCTCATCTTAGACCGCTACAACGGGCTGGAACACGATGTCGAATTAGGCGACCGATGGAAAGGCGGCACACTGACGCTCGTTCCGGCCAACGACGCCTTGCCGAAAGAAATACCGATCGAAGTATTTTTCCATAAAATCATCATGCTGCGCGACCGCCTCCGCGTGCTCGAACAAAATATCAACAGCCATAAAGTACTCTCCGACGAGGACAAAATCGGCCTGCAACAATATATCTCGCGCATCTACGGTAGCCTCACAACCTTCAATGTATTATTTAAAGATAAACGCGACCATTTTGTGGGAACGGGAGGCGGCCATTGAATATTGACCGAATGGAACGCTGTAATTAATTGTACATCAAAAAAAGCGAAGTCGCTTCGGCGTTCGAGAGGAAGCAAGGTGCAAAAGGCATGCACTTTTTTCAACTATCCAACTACTTTCTGCCTGAAGGGGCAGGGCTGACGCATCTAAAATATATGTGATGATGTGGCGATTCATTGCTCCGTCATTGCGAGGAGATTCCTCGCTACGCTCGGGGCAGGCTCCGCGACGAAGCGCGTCATTGCGAGGACGAAGCCCGAAGCAATCCGGTGGATTTCCGGATTGCTTCACCCTTCCTATGCGTTATGCGTTATGCGTTATGCGTTCTCCTGCGGGGCACAATAGCAATAGAAAAAGAACGGCGTACGCGACACGTCGACAGGCGTTTGCCCGGACACCGAAAATTCGTTGGGCGAATACTCTAGTATTCGTTGGACGAATACTAGAGTATTCGTTGGGCGAATACTAGAGTATTCGTTGGACGAATACTAGAGTATTCGTCCGACCCGATAAAAACGAAGAGTTGGAGGTTGAAAGTGGAGAGTTATTATTGCCGTCGGCTTTAGCCGACGGACGTCGACAATTTGAAATGCACCCGCCTGAAGGGTCATTGTTTTTGATTGATGCGCTTTTCAGGATGGCCGTAAGGCGTAAATAGCCTTGCCTCCGCATGGAGGCCTCACCTGCTGTCGCCGAAGTCGGCTTTGAATTGGGCGATCAGTTGCTCGGGCCAGTCCGATACGGGCGCTAAGCCGCCCATGAAGAATCGCAATACCGGCGGCTCGTATACGAACTTTAATCCGCCTATCCGCCGGCGGTTTTCGTAGAGCCACACCAGCCGGTCTTCCACGTATTTGATTTGCGATAGCGTGAATACCCGTCGGGGTATGGCCAGTCGCAACAGTTCCATGTCGGCATAGGTTTCGTTCCCGTCCTCGTCGCGCTGGTTCGATATCGACCCGCGTTCCATGCCGCGCACGCCGGAGATGAGGTAGAATGCTGCCGCCAGCGCCCCTGCCGGATATTGTGTTTGCGGGATATGTGCGCACATGCTCATCGCATCCACATGCGCTCCGAGCACGCCCGGCGGCGTAACCATCGGCACGCCTTTAGCCGTAAGCGCATGGACTAAGTAGGCGATGAACTGCGGACTCTGGCAAATCATCGTTTCGTCGAGCGTTTCGTACAGCCCGACGGCCATCGCCTCAATCTCACGCACCGAGATGCCGCCATAAGTCAAAAAGCCCTCGAAGAGGGGGATCAACGCTTCCAGTTCGCGGTATATCGTCAGGTCGTTCGTGCAGATGCCGCCACCGCGCGACGAGCTTAGTTTGCGCGCCGAGAAATAAACGATATCCGCCAGTCCGGTTATCTCTGCAATGACTTCGGCCATCGTAGCATGGGCAAATGCCGGTTCGCGTTGCAGGATGAGCCATGCGTTTTCGCCGAGTAAACTGGCGTCCAAAACAACCCGCAGCCCGTACCGGTCGGCTATTTGCCGCACGTCCCGCAGGTTTTGCAGCGAGAATGGTTGCCCGCCTATCAGGTTGGTCGAAGCCTCCATGCGGATGAACGGGATGTTGTCGCGGCCGTGCGCCCGGATCACTGCCTCGAGTTTTTCCACCTGCATATTGCCTTTAAACGGATGCGACGACGCGATATTGTATGCTTCGTCGTACAGCAGTTCTACGATGCGACCGCCGTATTGCGTGATGTGCGCCAGCGCGGTGGTAAAATGATAATTCATCGGAATCAGGTCGCCTTTTTTCTTAATGTAGGCTTTGGCCAGCACGTTCTCGGCCGCTCGTCCCTGATGAACAGGCAGGAAATACTTTTTCTTCAACACCTCTTCGGCCGCCCGCTGCAAGCGGAAGAAACTCTGTGAACCGGCGTAGGCGTCGTCGGCGTGCATCATGGCCGAAAGCTGCATGTCGCTCATGGCGTTGGTGCCGCTATCGGTCAACATGTCGAGGAACACGTCCTGCGTCGTTAGCCTGAAGGTGTTAAACCCGCCTTCGTGCAAAGCCTCCAAGCGCCGTTCAATAGGCGGCAGGTGTAGTTTTTGTACGACCCGTACTTTGTGCATTTCTAAGGGAATGTTCTCCCCACTGTGAAATCTGATCTTTACAGCATTATCTTTGCTCATCCTGTTTTCTGTTCATTTAAAAAAAGGGTACAAAGGTATGAAAATAATAATTTCTTTTCAGCCACAGTTGGCTTCTTAAGACATATTTAATATAGCGGAATAGCTGCGCAGGCACGCTTTACGCCTTATGTCTTACACTTTTTTCCGAAGACAGGTAGGTATAGATCGACGGGATGATGTATAACGAGAAGAAAGTGGCGCACACCATTCCGCCGACGACGGCAATACCCATCGCTATGCGGCTTTCGGCGCCTGCACCTGTGGCGGTGGCTAAGGGCAGGATGCCAAGGATGGTGCACAAACTGGTCATTAATATCGGGCGGAAGCGCGATACCGACGCTTCGCGGATCGCCTCGCCCATCGAAAGTCCGGCAGCCTTGCGCTGATTGGCAAACTCGACGATCAGGATACCGTTTTTCGTTACCAGCCCAATGAGCATGATGATACCGATCTGGCTAAAAATGTTCATCGTCTGTCCCCACAGGTAGATGCTCAGGAGCGCCCCGATGAGAGCCAGCGGCACGGTAAACATAATGGTGAGCGGATCGCGGAAACTCTCAAACTGCGCCGCCAGCACAAGGTAAATCAGCAACAGGGCGAGAATAAACGCAAATATCAAACTCGAGGTGCTTTCGACGAAGTCTTTCGAGTCGCCGGAAAGCGTGGTATTGTAGTCGGTATTCAGGACGAGGCCGGCGATGCGATCCATCTCTTCGATCCCCTGCCCTAACGTATACCCTTTCTCAAGGCTGGCCGACACGGTGGCCGACACAAAGCGATTGTAACGGTATAGTTGCGGCGGCGTGCTGCTTTCGCGAATAGTAACTAAATTGTCTAACTGAATCAACTCGCCCGCGTTGTTGCGTACGTAAATCGTCGTCAGATCCGACGGCTTACTGCGGTGGCGACGGTCAAATTCGCTCAGAATTTGGTATTGTTTGCCGTCTAAAATATAGTAGCCGATGCGCTGTTCGCTCATGGTCAACTGCAGGGTCTGCGCTATATTCTGGATGTCGAGCCCGAGCAGCGCCACCTTTTCCCTGTTGATGGATACGGTAACTTCGGGCTTGGTAAATTTCAGGTTGACATCGCTGGCCGAGAACACGCGGCTTTCACTCACCGCCGTCATGAATGTCGGTAGAATCATTTTCAGTGCGTCCAAGTTCTTCGCCTGAATGACATACTGCACCGGCATCCCGCCGCGCCGTCCGCCGAACGACTGCTGCTGCTGCACAAACGAACGCGCGCCGGTCAACTGCCGTACTTTAGGCATCAGCGACTCGGCGATTTCCTGCTGCGAGCGGTCGCGCCGGTCGGCATCGACTAATTTGATGCGCCCCCACGACGAATTGACCGACCCCATACCGACGCCCGACATGATATTATCGCGTTCCCCCTCGGGGATTTCATCTTCTATCAGTGTGACCATTTCTTCGGAATAGCGCAGCATATAATCGTAGGTCGCACCCTCCTGCCCCGTCGAATTGACCGTAATGTACGAACGGTCTTCGAGCGGCGCCATTTCCGAAGGAATTTCTTCCCACAGCCACCCGATAGCCACGCCAATAAGGACAATCACAATAATCGCCACATAGCGGCGGCGCAGAAATCCGTCGAGCGACTGACGATAAATCGAGGTCAGCCATTTGAAAAACGGTTCGGTAAACCGGTAAAACCAGTTGCCGCCCTCCTTGTGGCGTTTCAGCAATTTGGTCGACAGCATCGGCGTAAACGTCAACGCCACAAATGCCGAAATACATACCGACCCGGCAATCACCAAACTGAACTCGCGGAATAAACGACCGGTAACGCCCTGCAAAAAAACAATCGGGAAAAACACCGCCACCAGCGAAATCGTCGTCGCAATGACCGCAAAGAAAATCTCCTTCGATCCCTTCAGCCCTGCCTCCAGTGGCGACATGCCCTCCTCGATTTTCGTATAAATATTCTCCATCACCACAATCGCGTCGTCCACCACCAGCCCGATCGAGAGCACTACGGCAAACAGCGTAAGGATATTGATCGAGAACCCCGCAAGGTACATAATGAAAAAGACGCCGATCAGCGAAATCGGGATCGCCAGCGCGGGAATCAACGTCGTGCGCCAGCTTCGGAGAAACAGGAAGATGATGAGCACCACCAACGCAAACGCCTCGAAGATCGTATGCTGAACCTCGTTAAGCGATTGCCGGATGAATATCGTATTGTCGAATGAAATTTCGGTACGGATATCTTCGGGCAAATCCTTTTTCAGGTCTTCCAGCACAGCCTTCGCATGGTCGACAATCTCAATATAGTTTGCGCCGGGTTGCGGAATCAGCACACAATTGACCGATGGAATATTGTTGACCTTCACAATCGACCGGATGTTCTCCGCCTCTATCTCCGCCTTACCGACGTCGCTGAAACGCACCACATGCTCGCGGTCTTCGTACACAATAAGATTATTAAATTCGTTGATATTCCGCAGCCGTCCCAGCGTACGGACGGTCAGTTCCGTGTTGTTTCCCTCGATCCGTCCCGATGGCAATTCGATGTTTGACGCCGTTACCGCATCGCGCACATCCAGCGGCGTCAGTCCGTAGGCCGCCAACCGCTGCGGATCCATCCGCATCCGTATAGCCAGCTTGCGCGACCCCCACACCCCTACGCTGCTTACACCCGGCACAGTTTGCAGCCGTTCTTTAAATGTATTTTCGGCATACATGCTCAAATCGATCAACGAACGTTTGGCGCTGCTTAATGTGATCCCGAAAATCGGCTGAGAGTCGGCGTCGGCCTTTTCAACCACCGGCGGATCGACATCCTTCGGCAACCGGCGCATCGCCCCCGACACTTTATCGCGTACATCGTTGGCGGCGGTTTCCATATCCACCTCCAGATTAAACTCTACCGTGATGCGGCTTTGCCCGTCGCGGCTCACGCTGCCGATAGAGCGAATGCCCGGAATGCCGTTAATAGCCGACTCCAGCACTTCGGTAATTTGCGTTTCAATCACATCGGCATTCGCGCCCGGGAAGGTCGTCGTAACCGTTACGATCGGCTGGTCGACGCTCGGGTAATCGCGAATACCCAAATACGTAAACCCAATTGCGCCTAACAAAATCACAAGAATATTCAGCACTGTAGCCAGCACCGGACGATAAATGGTAGTGGACGAAAGAGACATGGCGTTTTAATTTAGTAACGGCTGTTTATAGCTGTTTCCCGAAGGTCTTCGAGATACACTTCTAATGCATCAATAGTATTTTCTTTCAATTCGGCCAAGTTTGTCCTCTGCATAAATACGTCCGGAAATTCTTTTAACTGGCCGATAGGAAAACCGTTTTGACCCCGCTTAACTACTAATATATATTTCATGGCGTTATTTTTTTCGCAAAGATACGTTTTTTTTCGTGATGCATAACGCATCTCTGCGAAAGATGAACGGATGAGCCGGCGACAGTTCCCGAGCCTCCCCCGACGGCATACATCACGCATTACGACAAGTTCAAAAAAGAAATACAACTGAGATAGGGAAAAAAAATTTGTTTATTCAAAAAAATACGTACATTTGCACTTTCAAATAAAGAATAGAGATAAAATGACTACGTCTATACAACATTCGACTATCCCTGCTTCGCGCCCCTCGGGCGCCGAAGCAATGCCGCAGTTTGGCGTATCTAATTCTACCCCCCCCAACTTACTTGTAGTCAGTTAATTACAGCGCAATACTTACCGGAAGCCCTGTCCTGCAAAGGATACAGGGCTATTCCGTCTTTATATACCGTCTTCTCATTACGCGGTACTTCCGAGTACAACAGGACGGTTTCTGTAGACGTCTCGCAACTTTCCATAGACGTTTCGCAACTTTCTATAGATATCTCGCAACTTTCAAAAGACGTCTCGCAACTTTCAAAAGACGTCTCCAGGTCTTCAAAAGATATATCGCGATTTTCAAAAGATATCTCACATTTTTCAAAAGACGTCTCGCAATTTTCAAAAGACGTCTACAGGTTTTCAATTAGTACCTATTTTTTTATAAATCCGCTCCCCTGAAAAGGAGCATAAAAACAACAACTATCATGGGAAAAAATTTTATTCCAGCAGGCATTGCCAAGTTTACAGAGTACATTAAAATCGCTTTCAAGAAAGCGAAAGACAACCTCACCGTCTACGAGATTGCGCCCGAAAAACTGGCGCCGGTGGAAACGGCGTACAACCGCTATATCGCCGCCGAAGCACTGGCCACCGACCCCGATACGGCGACTACCGGACACCGACGAGAGCGAAACATCGCCAAAAAAGAGCTCGATCCGCTCTGGCGGGGGTTTCTCAACGCCAACATCCGCTATAATGAGCTGGTGCCGGCGGCTGACCTCGAAGTGTTTGGTATTAAATCCAGAGACGACACCCGTACCCCCGCCAGCGTACCCGACGCCATACCGATGGTGTCGATCGAGCGCGTGGGTGCGTACCGCTTCGAGGCGCATGTGCTGGACAGCGCCACCGGTAAATCGAAAAACCCGCTGTACGCCACCGGTAGCTATCTGTATGTCGCAATCACCGACCTCGACAAAGAGCCGGAGCATGAGGACGATTTCCGCAAGCGCGATTTCTCGTCGAACAACAAGCACGTCCTCGAATTTCACATGGCACAAAAAGGCAAGCAGGCTAACATATATGCCCGCTACTCCAACCCCCACGGCAAAGAAGGGCCACAGGGGCCAACCGAAGTGGTAATCATCAACTAAGAGTTGAAAGTTGAGAGTTGAAAGTTGAGAGTTGAGAACTAAGAGTTAAGAGTTAAGAACTAAGAGCAATGATGTCCCCCGCCAG
>JAIRKX010000041.1 GCA_031259805.1 Prevotellaceae bacterium
CACAATGCGTTGCAGAGGCTCTTTCGAGGAGCCCCGTCGTTCGCTGGTTTCAGCGCTTATTGGAAAATATTTCCGCGTAGTAAGCATATTATTTCGGATCGTTTTAGCTTAAATTTGTAATAATGCCGCAAAGGTATAACATTTTTTTTGAATGGACAAAATCTTTCTTATCTCAATTGCCGTTTATTTGAACTTACCCTAAATAATTCGTGTAAAATGCGTACTTTTGTAAATAACCATTCAAAATTCAGTATAATGAAAAAAACACTATTACTCGTATCTCTTGCTGTGGTGAGCGTGACGGCTTGGGGGCAGCGTATCGGAGATAAAGAATTACAGGAAATTCGCGCCGGCTTCCGCGCAGAGGGCGAAACCAAAGCGATTCAAAATATCCTGACGAATGATAAGGATATTAAATCGAATGCGCTCAATCGGGCGTTGCAGGGCAAGACCGACCATTATTTCAAATACCGCGTGAAGGTAAAGGGGCTGACCGACCAAAAGAGCTCGGGACGTTGCTGGATGTTCGCCTCTATGAATGCCCTGCGTCCGTTGGTGATGGAAAAATATGCGTTGGACGAGTTCGATTTTTCGCACAATTATCTTTATTTCTGGGATATTTTCGAGAAGGCCAATCTGTTTCTTGAAAATATTATGGCTACCGCTGGCCAGCCGTTTGACGAGCGTTCGGTGGCCGGGTATTTTAAATCGCCTGTGGGCGATGGCGGTGTGTGGAATCTATATTATAATATAGGGGAGAAATACGGGGTGGTGCCGCAGTCGGTGATGCCCGAAACGGCGCATTCCGATAACACCGGACAACTCGTCGGTCTTGTAAATGAGCGGCTTCGCGGCGCAGGATACCGGTTGCGCGAGTTGGTGAACGCCGGGGAAAAGGCGTCGGAACTGCAGGCGGCTAAAAAGGCGGCGCTCGCCGACGTGTACCGGATGCTGGCGCTCTGCCTCGGCGAACCGCCGGCGACATTCACGTGGCGTTATAAGGATAAGGCCGGCGACATCCATGAACGGAAGGATTATACGCCGCAGCAGTTTTACCGTGAAATTACGCCTGCCGACTATTCGCCTGCCAATTATATTATGATTATGAACGACCCGACGCGGGATTATTATCGCCTGTACGAAATCCGGAACAGCCGTAACACGGTCGAGGGCGTGTCGTGGACGTACCTCAACCTGCCGAACGAGGACATTAAGCGAGCTACGCTGGCGTCCATCAAAAACAACGAGGCGATGTATGCGTCCTGCGATGTAGGTAAACAGTTTAATCGCGAGGCCGGTATTCTCGATCCGACGATGTACGATTATGCGACGTTGTTCGGCGTACCGTTCGACATGGATAAGAAAGCGCGCATCCTTACACGTCAGAGCGGTTCGACGCATGCCATGCTGCTTATCGGATGTGATACCGACGAGCAGGATAGACCGCGTAAATGGGAGTTTGAAAACAGTTGGGGCGCTACCGCCGGCAATAAAGGCTACCTGACGTTTACCGATGCGTGGTTCGACGAATATCTGTTCCGCGTCGTCATCCACCGCCGCTACCTCGACGAAAAAGCAATCCGGTGCCTGCAACAAACGCCGGTGCAGTTGCCGGAATGGGACTATATGAATTGAGAATTAATTGTTAAATCCACCCCCGCCTGTCGGCACCCCCGCCAGCGGGGGAGAGTTGAAAGTGGAAAGTGGGTGAACAAATTTCACCTTTTCACCGCGCGTAGCGCATTTCACCTTTTCACCTTCATAACTCTTAGTTTCCGGATTGCTTCCTGCTTCGTTCCTCTCAGTTCGCAAAGACGTGCGTTATTGTATTGTGCATTTTCAACTTTCAACTTTCAACTAATATTCAATCTGCCGCAAAATAACACCTCAGGCAATACTTTCGCGGCTCGGGCGGCGGCATTGGCGTCGGGAAATAACCCGAACAGCGCCGATCCGCTGCCGCTCATGGCGGCATATACCGCGCCGGCGGCGTAGAGTTGTTGCTTGAGCGACGAGAGTACGGGGTATTGCAGGAAAATGGATTGTTCAAAGTCATTTACTATACTGTCCTTCCACATTTCGACCGGTTGCATCAACAAGTCGGACAACGGGTGTGCCGGTTGTTGCGGGGTTACGGCGGCGTAAGCGGTAGCCGTAGAAATCGCGACCGGCGGCGAGAGCAGGATAATAAAATAATCGTTGAGATGCGGCACGGGAAATGCCGTCAGTATATCGCCGCGACCGGTGGCCAGCATGGGGCGACGGTGGAGGAAGAAGGCGCAGTCGCTACCCAATTGTACGGCATATTGCCGGATCTGCTCCGTCGCTAACGGCAATGCGAAGAAGTCGCATAGCAATTGCAACATGGCCGTTGCATCCGACGAACCTCCGCCCAGTCCTGCGCCGGCAGGAATAGCTTTGTGCAAATACACGGCGACGGGCGGCAGGTCGAATGCCGACTGTAATAACCGGTAGGCTTTTACGCATAAATTACTATTCGCATTGCCCTCGACCGGCAGTCCTGACAGTTGGATAGAAAAAACCTCGGCAGCCGTTATTTCCAACACATCGCACAGCGCGACCGGACAAAACAGGGTTTCGATGTCGTGAAACCCATCCGGACGTCGGGCTTTTATATGTAACCCAATGTTGATTTTTGCCGGCGGAAAGCAAATCATGTTTTGCCGTTTATCCGCCGCACTTTGAGTCTCCGCAATGCTGGCAGGTGAGGCATCCCTCCTGATACACTAATGCTTCGTGGCCGCATTTGGCGCAGGTTTTTCCCGACAGGGAAGTGCCGTTGGGGATGTACCGTTTCAGCGCGCGTTCTACGCCGTTTTTCCATGTATTGATGGAGTCGCTGTCCAATTCCAGTCCCTGTATCAGGTTGACGACGTCGACAATCGGCATATTATTGCGCAATACGCCCGAGATGAGTTTGGCGTAATTCCAAAATTCTTTATTGAACATGTGTGAAATGCCGCCGACTACATTCGGGTATCCGTACCGGTCGATGTAGCGGAAGTCGTACCGCGATTTTCTCGCTTCGTCTTTCACTTTCACGATTTCGCCCATTGTAATGGCCTTGGGAATCATGCGCACGTCTTCGTCGACCAGACCGGTGAAGATTTCGTAGGGCTTGCCTTTATACATGCCGACTAATGCAATCCATTGTTCCCGTCCGTTTTGGAAACGTACGACTTCGGCTTTCAATACATCGGGACGCTTGTTCGGCATTACCTCGTCTTCTTTTTTGGCATCGTTATTCTGCATTACGCCGCTGCCGCGCGACCCGTCGCGGTATACCGTAATGCCTTTGCAGCCACTTTCCCATGCCGTTCTATAAACTTCGGCTACCGTGTTTTCACTAATGTTGGCGGGCAGGTTTACTGTTACGCTGATGGAGTGATCGACCCATTTTTGAATACGTCCCTGCATTTTTACTTTAGCCACCCAATCTATTTCGTTGGCCGACGCTTTATGATAGGGCGATTTCTCAATTAGTTTTTTCTGTTCGGCATCCGTATAGCACTCAATATCGGCAATGTTGTAGCCGTTGATTTCGCACCATGTACGGAACTTGTAATGACTCACACTGTATTCTTCCCATGCGTCGCCCTGTTCGTCGATGCTGGTGATTTTAGCGTTTTTGTCGTTTGGATTCACTTTACGGTGTCGTCGGTACATGGGCGCAAACACCGGTTCGATGCCTGAGGTGGTTTGCGTCATCATACTGACCGTGCCGGTCGGGGCAATGGTGAGCATCGAAATGTTGCGGCGTCCGTGGAGAATCATGTCTTCATACAAGGCTTCGTCGGCTCGACGGATACGGTTGATCATCGGATTGTTTTCTTCGCGTTTGGCGTCGTAAATCAAAAAAGCGCCGCGTTCTTTTGCCAACGTTACCGAAGCGCGGTAGGCTTCTAACGCCAGTGTCTTCTGGATGTCTTCCGCGCAATCAATCGCTTCGTCCGACCCGTAGCACAAGCCCAATGCCGCCAGCATATCGCCTTCGGCCGTAATGCCCAGTCCGGTGCGGCGACCGTTGAGGGCTTTTTCCTTTATCTTCGTCCACAACTCGCGTTCGGCCTGCTTTACATCGTCATCTTCGGGGTCACTGTCGATTTTCGCAAGGATGGTGTCGATTTTCTCCAGTTCCAAATCAATCAGGTCGTCCATCAGGCGCATGGCTTGGGCTACGTGTTGTTTGAACAGGGGCTTGTTGAATGTCGCCTTGGAGGTGAACGGATTTTCTACGTAGCTGTATAAATTGATGGCCATCAAACGGCAGCTGTCGTAGGGGCACAAGGGGATTTCGCCGCAGGGATTGGTACTCACCGTGCGGTAGCCCAAATCGGCGTAGCAGTCGGGGATGGATTCGCGGATAATCGTGTCCCAGAACAGCACGCCCGGTTCGGCTGATTTCCATGCATTGTGGATAATCTTTTTCCACAATGCCGAAGCGTCAATATCCCGAGTGTTTTTGGGGTCGGGGTTGGGCGCGTCAACAGGGAATTGCACGCGGTATTTTTTGCCGGACAAGGCGGCTTTCATAAACTCATCGTCAATTTTCACCGATATATTAGCGCCGGTTACCCGTCCCTGTTCCATTTTTGCATTGATAAATTGTTCGGCGTCGGATGTTTAATAGAAATAGACAGCATCAATGCGCCCCTGCGACCGTCCTGCGCCACCTCGCGCGTCGAGTTGGAATACCGCTCCATGAACGGCACGATGCCGGTAGAGGTGAGGGCGCTGTTTTCGACCGCGCTGCCCGTCGGACGGATGTGGGACAGGTCGTGCCCGACACCGCCACGGCGTTTCATCAATTGCACCTGCTCTTCGTCAATCCGAATAATGCCCCCGTAAGAATCGGCAGGGTTCTTATGCCCAATTACAAAGCAATTCGACAACGACACAATTTGATTATTGTTACCGATGCCGGCCATTGGGCCGCCCTGCGGGACGATGTATTTAAACTCCCTGAGCAGTTCGAAAATGGCATCGGCGCTCATCGGGTTTGCGTACTTTTGCTCGACACGGGCAAACTCGCCGGTCATCCGCCGGTGCATATCGTCGGGCGTACGCTCGTAAATAGTTCCCTCCGAATCTTTCATGGCATACTTGTTAATCCATACGTCAGCCGCCAGTCTGTCACCTTTAAAATACATTTGCGTGGCTGTTAATACTTCAGCATACGAATACCCTTTTTGTTCTTTGACAGTTTTGGGTATTCTGTCTGTTTTTTGATCTTTAGCAGAAATCATTTTTCGTTAATTTTTATATAGTTATACATTAGTATATGGTTGTTTTTTCCATGCGAAACGGGGTGCTAAGTTACAACAAACTGCTTTATTTTAGGGTCGGATAAACCGCATACTTATTAACTGGAAATTAACAAATATCGTGAAATGGCAGAACTGGTAAGCGATTTGAATTTTTCAACAATCAATTGTGTATAAGTTTTTTTGTCGGCAGGATGAGAAAATGAATTTGTGCATATTGTTTGAGAAGAGCGCGGCTGTTTTGGTAAAATTTTGTGTACATTTGTGCATCCCTTCTTATACGTCATCTACATCTACCTTCTCTTGTTCGTATTCCTTGTAATACTTCTTTTGCCGCTCTTTATTCGTAACTTATTTGAAAAAATTTCGACAAAGGTTGCTTTTTTTTACTACTTTTGCAATCAAAATGAAGCGTTAA
Organism: Prevotellaceae bacterium; assembly: GCA_031259805.1. GTDB lineage: Bacteria > Bacteroidota > Bacteroidia > Bacteroidales > UBA932 > JAIRKX01. The sequence continues at coordinate 5,704 of JAIRKX010000041.1, forward strand.
CCGCCCCCAAAAGGCCATCGCAAATGATATTCATGTAAAAAGTAAAAAAATGTACGAGAAAATTCAACATCTTTCCAAAGAACTCGAAGCCCTGATCGTTACGACCGCACAGGATGCCGAAGAACTGCGCATTAAATGGCTGGGAAAAAAAGGCTATATTACGGTGTTGTTCGACGAGTTTAAAACCATTGCCGCCGATCAGAAGCGGTCGTTGGGGCAGCCGCTCAATGCCTTGAAGAATGCCGCGCAGGAGAAAATACAGGCGCTACGCCATGCGACGGTGCAGGAGACAGTCGCCACGTCCGCTGATTGTACGCTGCCGGGCGACCCGCAATTGTTCGGCGCACGGCATCCTATCTCGATTGTACGCAATGAAATTATTGAAATCTTTGCCCATACCGGTTATACTCTGGCCGAAGGTCCCGAAATCGAAGATGACTGGCATGTGTTCTCGGCGTTGAATTTTCCGCCCGAACATCCGGCGCGCGATATGCAGGATACATTTTTTGTTCGGCAAAGCGACAATGCGGTGGTGTTGCGCACGCATACCAGTTCGGTGCAGGTGCGCGTCATGGAGTTACAGCAACCGCCGATTCGCGTCATTTGTCCGGGACGGGTATTCCGCAATGAAGCGGTATCGGCGCGTGCACATTGTATTTTTCATCAGGTCGAAGGACTATATATCGACGAGAATGTATCGTTTGCCGACCTGAAACAGGCAGTGCTGCATTTTGCGCAGGAGATGTTCGGCAAAGAGACGAAAATCCGCCTGCGACCGTCCTATTTCCCGTTTACCGAACCGAGCGCCGAGGTCGATGTCAGCTGCAACATTTGCGGCGGCAAGGGTTGCAATATTTGCAAATATACCGGCTGGCTCGAAATCATGGGTTGCGGCATGGTTGACCCGAATGTTTTGGAAGCAAACAATATTGACTCGAAAAAATACACCGGGTTTGCATTCGGCATGGGCATCGAACGTATTGCGATGTTGAAGTGGCGGGTGCGAGACCTGCGGCTGTACTTTGAAAATGATGTGCGGTTTTTAGCGCAATTTACGGCGGTCGTATAAGCGCCACGCGGCGGTCAGAAAAGCCCGTGTATCTGTGCGTCGACTTTGTCGATAACCAGACTCAAGTCTTCCGGCGTTTCGCTGAATTTAACCGTATCGACGTCGACAATCAGTTTGCGCCCGTCGTAAGTCTCTATCCATGCTTCGTACAACTCGTTCAATTTGGTGAGGTAGTCGAGGCGGATGCCGCTTTCGTAGTCACGCCCTCGCTTCTGAATCTGATAGACCAGCGTAGGTACCGACGAGCGCAGATAAATCAGTACATCCGGCATCCGCACCAGCGAAGTCATCAAGTTGAACAGTGACGAATAGGTTTCAAAATCACGCGGGGTCATCAGGCCCATAGTGTGCAGGTTGGGGGCAAAAATGCGGGCATCCTCGTAAATCGTACGGTCTTGAATAATGGTAGCTTTCGATTTTTGTATTTCAACAATGCTCTCGAAGCGTTTATTCAAGAAATAAATTTGTATGTTGAATGACCAACGGGTCATATCTTTGTAAAAACTGGCCAGATATGGATTGTCATCCACATCTTCAAATTTCGGCTGCCACCCGTAATGGCGCGCCAATAGGCCTGTTAACGTCGTTTTGCCGCTCCCGATGTTTCCTGCTACTGCTATATGCATGATGATACGTTTTTGATTTTTGCCGGCGAAGGTAGTAAGAATTTTAAAATATACAAAATAATTTGTTGAACTGTTCAGGGCTGACGCATCTAAAATATATGTGATGATGTGGCGATTCATTGCTCCGTCATTGTTCTTATGACATATGCAAGCAAAACGCATAATTTTTCTCATAAAAACAGTTATTTTTGATCACGGCAAACATACGCATCACGAGTTTGGCTCTTACAGCATTTATGACCAGCATTTTATTTTTACCCTCAGCCACTTTTCTGATGTAATAATCATGCAATTCCCCTTTCGTGCGGGTAGCAACGCTCAGGGCAGCCAT
>JAIRKX010000139.1 GCA_031259805.1 Prevotellaceae bacterium
TTGGCATCGGTATCCACAGCTTCCGGTATATCCAATTTCAGCATATTGGTATATTCCCTGATAGCGCTGCAAATCGCCGGCATTGCGCGTTCCGGCTGTTCAACGCCCTGACACCGTTCCACGCTCACATAGCAGGAAATCGCTTCGTTGCCGGCGTTAATTTCGCGCATCCAACTCTGCAAAAAGGTGGTTTTTCCGGTTTGACGCGGTGCGTGAAGCACCCAGTAAAGCTTATTGCTGATGTAGCGGTGCAGTTGCGCGCCTACCAAACGGTCGGCCGGCGGCAGCATGTAATGGTCTTGCGGATTACAAGGCCCTGTAGTATTAAAAAAACGAAGTGTGCTCATAAATATACTTAATTTTACACAAAGATACGGTTTTTCTTCTATTAATGACACTTCTTTCGCCTATCCTCATGTAGCAGGCGTTGCTGCATTAGTCCTTTCGGCTAATCCGAGTTTAACACAGGCACAAGTGCGGCAGATTATCGAATCTACCTATACAAAACTGGCTGGATATAGCTTTTCAACAAACAGCAACCATCCCAATGGTACATGGAACAATCAGGTTGGTCATGGCTTGGTTAATGCTTATGCTGCTGTTATGGCAGTACTTCTGCTATTTGTTTGTCATACACTATACGGTCGATAGCTACCGGAGTGATAGTATTGCATGGCCAAGCCCGTAGTAATATCCTGACGGCGCCGCCTCAAATTAATGTCTCATCGCTTTCTCCCGGCTTGTACCTTGTGCAGTTAATGACGTGCGGCACGAATAAAGTGCCATTGACCCTTATCCAAACCGATGTAATTGTGATACCCTGAGCAATGAGCAGTGCCGCATGCTAAAATGCGAACAGGTTACTAGTATCATTTTTCGATTCACGGGCGGCAAGCTGTCCGTGAATCGTTTTTTTCGGGATCAACGCATTTAGAATTAAAAAATCGGCGGTTATTACCCATTTGGACTAAAGATTATCTTATCAAACGACTCAAAATTTAAATGCGTCGCCCTTGGCATAGGGGAGTATGATTCGTGATATTCCATGAAAATTGTACCTTTGTGTCCACGTCGTATGAAAACTTTATACATCATCATAGGATTTTTATTATTGCCGTTCCTTGGGCAGGCATCTCCCGAATGGCAACGGAAAGTCATCAACTTTGAACGAAGTCTGTACAAAGCCGGATTCCAAATATGGATGATGTCCCAAGCCGATAATGGATGGATATATGCAGCTAACAATCAGGGATTACTTGAATTCGATGGCGTAAATTGGTCGTTGTATCCTATACGGCATGACGTCGTCCGGTCGTTGAAAATAATAGGGCACAAGATTTTTGTCGGCGGCAGTTCCGAATACGGTTTCTTTGAGCCGGACGAAACCGGACAATTGACGTATCATTCCCTCTCGTTCGGCGCGAAAAACTGGGGTGGCGAAATATGGAATATCCTGACCTCCGCCACGCATACTTATTTCGTAAGCGAACGGCATATCCTCATTTATCACGACACCACGCAGGTAAAAATAATACACGCCGAACGGAAAATAGATTGCTCCGGTATGATAAACGACCGTTTGTACATCGGCACGACCGACGGCATTTTCTTCCTGCAGAACGACCGATTTGAATTTCTTCAGTCGTCGGACGCCCTACGCCATTGCAAATTTGTCGGGCTGCTTCCGTATGCCGATAAATTAGTAGCGGTTACTGCCAATATTGGCCTGTATCTGCTGGACAACGATACGATTTCGCGCATCCACTCCTCCGCGGACGATTTTATTCGCGACAGCCGCCTGTTCAGCGTAACGATGGCTGACTCCAAAGTCGTGTTAGGCTCTGTGCAACATGGCGCGTTTATTTTCGATCTGGAACAGCCGGACTATAAGGAGTGGTTTAATCTCCAAAACGGGTTAAGCAACAATACGATTTTATGCTCCTATTTCGACCGCGACCGGAACCTGTGGTTAGGGCTTGACAAAGGCATCAGTTACATTGACCTGAACAGCCCGGTGCGTCCGCTTTTTGCTACGGTTTCGCCTATCGGCACGGGGTATTGCTCGGCGATTTATCGCGACCGGTTTTATTTCGGTACGAATCAGGGCTTATACACGTGGACTCCCGACGGCAACTATCCACTGGTTTCCGGCTCGGAAGGGCAAATATGGTCAATGGCGATTATTGATAGCTCGTTATTTTGTTCGGGAGACAACGGTATTATTGTGATCTCGGCAAACGACAGGTATAAAATCAATTTATTCGGCGTATGGGAAGTGCATCCGCTGGCCGCCCACGACGATAAACTTATTGCGGCGACCTACGCAGGTTTGTGCATACTGGAAAAAAGAAACGGACAGTGGTGCTTTGGCTATATCGTTCCCGATTTTTTCGATTCGTCGAAAGGTCTTTTAGAAGACGACGAATGCGGTAATTTTTGGATCGTCAATGACGGCCAAGTTCGGCGAATCCGCTTCAATGAGGACATGACCGCTATTGTAGAAAACACGATCTACCCCGGCCCGGTGTGCCGGCATAATGGGTATTTCCGACGGATTGACAACGATATTGTCGTTTGCGATAAAGACGGTATTTACCAATACAACCGTCTCTTCGACAGTTTTATTCGCTATACGCAATTGGAGTCCATGCTCGACGGGCAAAAATATTACGAATATTTAGCGGTCGACCCGATGAAAAATATCTGGTTCGTTTCGGATTTTCAACTGAAAGTGCTTCCGTTTAAGGACGGCCGGTATCAACCGGCATACAATATCGGATTGAGCAACGAACTGATTAATCATTATGAAAATGTGTGGCTGCTCGACACGGCTGTCGCGATAGTGTCGGTCGATAATGCGTTTATGAAAGTAGATTTTTCGAGAGCTTATCCGACGCCGCCCGTGCCGACGTATATTCGGGAATTCAGCAGTAGCAAAAACGACAGCATCATTAGCCGTAACAATGCTCGCCGGTCGGTGGTGTTACCGTATTCGCAAAATTCGGTGATTATCCGGTTTGCGGCGTCGGCGTTCCCGCTCCGGTCGGATATTCTGTATACCTGCCGACTGAAGGGTATCGACGAAGAATGGAGCACTCCATCACCCAATACATTTAAGGAATATACCAATTTGTACGAAGGTCGCTACACATTTGAAGTGAAAGCTATCGCAGGAGGCTATGCATACGATGAATACAGCGATACGATGGAGTTTGAAATACGTCCGCCATGGCACCGGTCGACGATGGCGTTGGTCGTATATATATCACTAACGCTGATTGCGCTATATATTACATATGAAAAAACCATCCGAAAGCAGAAGAAGATTATCCGTCTGAAAAGGCAGGAATTGATTGCCCAAACCCGACGACACCGCGAAGAAACAAAAGTAAAAGACCAAGAGATATCCGCCCTGCAAACCAAAAACCTGCAAGCCGAATTGAATTTCAAAACTCAAGAACTCAGCGGCTATATCCTGAATGTCATCCGCAAAAACGAAATCCTTGAAGAGGTCAGGAAAAGTGCGAACAGCATTTCAAAGGATATTGACGAGAAAAAGGATTTATTGTCTATCCAACAAAAAATCATCCGACTGATCGGTCAAATCGAAACCAATATTATCAACGATAACGAGTTTAATGTGTTTGAATCTAATTTCAACCTCATTCATCAGGACTTTTTCAAATTGTTGGACGAAAAATTTCCGCAGTTGAGCCGTAGCGAAAAAATCCTCTGCGCGTACCTGAAAATGAACTTGTCGTCGAAAGAAATTGCGCCGTTACAAGGCATCTCCATCCGAAGCGTAGAAGTAAACCGCTATCGCTTACGTAAGAAAATGAACCTGTCCCGCTATATTAACCTGACGGAATATATGCAGGGCTTGCACTGAGCAGCGTCATTGTAATGCTTTCTACTTTCCTCCTTTTACCGGAGGGATGTCGGTTATCCGGCCTTGATTCAGATTGCGTATTTTGCTTGGCGATACGCCGAAAGCCTTTTTACAAAAACTGTTAAAATGCGCCGACGAGGAAAACTCGTACTCAATGGACAATTCCTTAAAAGTTTTTTTGGTGCAGTTTATGTCATGGTAAATCTTTTTGGCTTTTTCCTGCGACATCCATTGGTAAGCAGGCATTCCGAACACTTTCATAAAGCGTTTTTTGAAACCCGACAAACTATAATTGGTTACGACAGCCAGTTCTTCGAGCTTTTTCACTTTATCCACGTGCCTGTACACCACTTCCGAAAAACTAACATCGCCATTCAATATCGGGTAGAAAAACGCCAATAGCTCTTCTTTTGGATAATAAGCGCGCAGGTAATAAAGTAATTCCTGCTGTTTAATCTCTTGGAAATAGAGGCATTTAAGTCCATCGTCCAACGAGGCGATCAGTAATTTCAGGTAGGTCGCTACCCGGGCATTCACTTTTAAGAGGTGCGGCACGGTCGGTACGGTATATTTTTTCTTATTTTCATACAACATTTCCAGCGGGAAATGATTACAAAAATTGATTTTATTACGTACCCGTAAAATAATGGCCGACACATTTTCCTCCGGTTTTACAATACATCGGGTTTTGGGAGGCAAGAGCAAAATTTCCCCTTTCTTAAACGATTGATTGAGGTATTTTCCATAAGAAAATGCCAGTTTCCCTTCCATGAGGAATACAATTTCCAAATGAGGCTCATTCAACTCAAATACATCTCCCTTTGGTTTTTTTACGTAATCAATAATGGGCAACCCCCCATTGTTGTTATACATGTAGCAGTTTACGTGTTCTGCCGGATATAAAAGTTCCATACGTGTAATATTAAAAATTAAAAAAATTGGTATTATGACCTAATAGGGAACAAAAAACTTGCTTTACCACATTCGGAAAAGCGAGTGCAAAGGTAGGAACTTTTTTTAAAAGACACAAGCCATTATGTAATTTTTTTAAAAAGGAATTGATGTCCAATTAAATATTTTTAGAATATCAAACGATTTAATGCTTTTGATATTCTTGTACGGGCTTCGTTCAGTTGCGACATGCGTTCCAATAATTCTTGCGTTTGCGCTTCGTTATTAGCGATTTGTGCGTCCTGCAGTTGTTGCGTAAGCGATTTGGCCGCCACTTCGATGATGCGGGATTTGTAGACTAAAATCGCTTTGGGTATTATACGCTGCAACTGAAGTGATTCCGGTACTATCGACTGAATGTAATCTTCGACGGTCAACGCCGGCAATTTATCCATAATGTGAATAGCCAACGTCGACAAACGAAGGTCGGGATGATGAATGAAATGCTTGATTCTACTATTGTTATCATTGTCCGTAAGGCGATCATATTCCTCGAAAAGTTGGCGGTAATGCAGGTTGGTAAACTTCAAGTCGTCGTCCAGCAATTCGGACATAATATATTCGGCTACGCTTATAGTTCGCATACTGTCTTCTTCGCCGGCGGTCAAGGACGCCTCGTTGACCCTTGTAAACAGCGGGTTCATGCCATATTTCAATAAATAATAAATGATTTCCTCTTCGGAACTGGCAAAATAGTGATTTGCTTCTATAAAACCGGGTAGCGGTACGGGCCGGGGGATGGTTTCCAGCGTGGATTCTTTGCCGGCTTCCGGCGATTGTTTACCTCCTTCGTACAGTTTTTCACGACGAAGTTTAGTAACTTCCCGCATCAATACCTCTTCGCCGATGTCCATCAGGCGGCTGCATTCCTGAACGTACACCGTGCGCGTAATCGCGTCGGGAATCGCGCCAATACTCCGCACGATATTCTTAATCAATTCAGTGCGTTTGATAGGGTCATTTTTAACGTCGTCGCGGAGCAGTTTTGTTTTGAATGAAATAAAGTCCTCTTCGTTCTCTTTCAAAAAAGCTTCAAATTCGCTGCTGCTATGCTTGCGGGCGAACGAGTCGGGGTCTTCGCCATCGGGGAACAGGGCAACTTTGACATTCATTCCTTCCTCCAACAACATGTCAATGCCGCGCAAGGAGGCCTTGATACCTGCCGCGTCGCCATCATAGAGCACGATTACATTGGGCGTAAAACGTTTAATCAGGCGGATTTGCTCTATCGTTAACGACGTACCACTCGACGCCACCACATTCTCAATGCCCGCCTGATGCATGGAAATCACGTCGGTATACCCCTCGACCAAATAGCATTGCTGCGAACGGACAATGGCGTTCTTCGCTTGAAAGATACCGTACAGTACAAAGGTTTTACGATATATTTCGCTTTCGGGCGAGTTCAGATACTTGGCCACGTTCTTGTCCTGCCGTAATGTCCGCGCCCCAAAGGCAATGACCCTGCCGCTCAACGAATGAATAGGGAACATCACACGCCCCGAAAAGCGATCGAACAGTGCCGTCTCTTTTTCGATAGACAATCCGGTAGCAATCAAAAATTCTTTTTTGTAACCGGCCTTCAATGCCACATCACTAAAGGCCGTCCGCAGGTCGGGCGAATACCCCAACTGGAATTTGCGAATAATAGGGTCGGAAAATCCGCGTTCGCGAAAATAGCTTAGCCCGATAGCCTGCCCATTGGGGCTTTGCCACAACAGTTCACTAAAATAGTCCTGCGCAAAGGACGAAAGTACCATCATGCTTTCGCGGTTATTGTTGACCGCCTGCTCTTCGGGTGTCAATTCACGTTCGCGCACTTCAATATTGTATTTCCGCGCCAGATATTTCAAGGCTTCTACATAGCTTAGACTTTCGTGCGCCATCACAAAGCTCACCACATTGCCGGCAACGCCGCAACCGAAGCATTTATAAATGCCTTTCGACGGCGATACGCTGAACGACGGCGTTTTCTCCCCATGAAACGGACAACACGCCCAATAATTTGCGCCTCGCTTCTTCAACGTCAGAAAATCGCCGATAACGTCTTTAATGTCGGCGGCGTTCAGGATAGTATTTATCGTATTTCTGTCAATCATTTACTTCTTTCGAGAAGGAATCGTCTTCGTTTAAAACAAATCGGTGTGCGTACCCGTGGCCAACAATAGCATGGTTTAGTTCTTTGCGACTGGCTACCGGTTTTAGAAAAGTTTTTCGGGATATGTGCCGTCACCATGCAGTTGTTGTAGCCGTTGCACGACCGCCGGACGGTCTTCTTTATAGGTGATGCCGAACCATTGCGAGGAGGTAGACAGTACGCGCACCGAGGCAATGCCGCGCTGAATAAGTTCATTGACCGCATAGGGGATAAAAAATTCCGATTTGGGATTATGGCCGGCGGCCTGTAAAAACTCTTTGAAAAGTTGTTCGGAATGAATAAAGTAATCGGGCGTAAATCCCCACATATTCATGGATACCGGTGTGTCGTCGGGGATGGCGACGGCGTGATCGTTTTCGTCCGAGTAATAAATTTGGCCGTTGGCGCACTTGATTTGAAAACGTTCGACGATGCCGGTCAGCTCGTTCGCGCCGTTCACTTCGCATATACCGCGTGTGACGCCGCCGGTTTCCGACAACGTATTCCCCACCTGAAAGCCGACCATACAATAGCGGTTTTGCATGTGAGCGCCGACGCTCAAGTAATCGGCCATCACGCGGAACGAATCGACGCCATAATAGTCGTCGGCATTGATGGCGGCAAACGGTTCGTGGATGACCGGCGCAGCCATCATGATAGCATGGTTCGTGCCCCACGGTTTGACACGTTCCGGCGTGTAGCTATAGCCCGTCGGAATGTATTCGATTTCCTGCTGTACGATTTCATACCGGACTTTCCCGCCAAAGCGCATGGTGAACGCATCAAACTCCTTTTCAAACGAGCGACGCACAACAAACACAACCTTGCCGAAGCCGGCTCGCAGGGCGTCATAAATAGAATAGTCCATAATAACCTCCCCGTGCGGCCCCACGCCGTCGAGCTGTTTCAGTCCTCCGTAGCGGCTTCCCATACCGGCCGCCATAATTAAAAGAGTTGGTTGCATAACTAAATAACGGTGAAATTTCAAGGCACAAAATTACATGAAAAACATGAGTTTTCCAAACGCGTGAGATAACAAAAAGTTTTTTTACAGAGGAAAGGTACGAAAAAATGAAAATAGTGAGGCGTAAGGTAAGGTGTGAAGCGTAAAGTGAGCGTAGATTCAAGTAGTAAATGCAACTACTGTTTTCTTTGTGCTATAAGTACTTTAAGCAGCAATTTATGTTATTAAAACTATAGTAAATCAAAGATTTATTATAGTTTTAATAACACATCACCAGTATCACATTGTGCCATGTCCTAACATAGGTTGAGACCTAAAAGGAGGAGAAAAGATGCCAAAAAGTACAAGAATTGTACACAAAGCCTAATAAATATTTTCATTTTACAATTATACGTTATTTATTTTCTTTTATCTTCTTCTTTTACAGAGATTAATTGTATATTATCAATAACGGTTTCCAGTTCGGGTGCATGTAATTTCTTTTAGTGCTTCCAGTTCTTCGTAACGACTGGCTACTATCGCCAAATATTCTTCTTTTGTCATAAATTATATTAGTTAATGTTTTTTGCAAAAGTAATACTTTTTGGGGGAAATGCGACAATTTGAAATGCACCCCCGACAGAACCCCGGTTTGCCTATTTCAGGAAATTATTGTACCTTCGCAGACTTTTTAAAAAAAAAATAATTTAAAAAAATAATAATTACATAAAATAAAGCAAAGAATATGACGACGCAAATCAAACGTGTGTATTTTTTCGGCAACAAGACAGCCGAAGGAAATGAAAAAATGAGAGACTTGTTAGGTGGCAAAGGTGCTAATCTGGCAGGGATGAATCTTATCGGAATACCCGTGCCGCCGGGATTTACGATTACCACCGAAGTATGTAATGAATACTTTCGTAACGGGCGCAACGAAGCGGAGATTATGGCGCTTATCAATCCCGAAGTCAAAGCGGCCATGACGAAAATTGAAGAAGCGGTAGCCGGGCCGACGTTCGGCGACAACAAGAACCCCTTGCTGGTATCAGTACGTTCCGGCGCGCGCGCGTCCATGCCCGGGATGATGGACACCATCCTGAACTTGGGACTAAACGACGAAGCGGTAGAAACGATGGCGGCAAAAAGCAATAACCCTCGATTTGCGTGGGACAGCTACCGCCGTTTTGTACAAATGTACGGCGACGTGGTCTTGGGCATGAAGCCCGAAAGCAAGGACGCCGAAGACCCCTTTGAAGAAATCATCGACCATATGAAAGCGCAGAAAAAAGTGAAGCTGGATACTGAATTGACCGCCGACGATTTGAAGGAATTAGTCAGCCTGTTTAAGGACGCGGTGAAGACAAACACCGGTCGCGATTTCCCGACCAATCCATGGGAACAGTTGCAGGGCGCGGTGATGGCTGTATTCAATAGTTGGATGAACGACCGTGCGATACTCTACCGCCGCCTCAATCAAATTCCCGCCGAATGGGGCACTGCCGTGAATGTGCAAGCGATGGTATTCGGCAATATGGGGAACAATTCCGCTACCGGCGTAGCCTTCACGCGCGACGCGGCCACCGGCGAAAACCTCTTTAACGGCGAGTACCTGATCAATGCGCAAGGCGAAGATGTGGTTGCCGGAATCCGCACGCCGCAACAGATTACGCTCGAAGGCTCGCGACGTTGGGCAACGTTGGCCGGTATCAGCGAGGAGGAACGCAAAACGAAATACCCTTCGCTCGAAGAAGCCATGCCGACGGTCTATACCGACCTGTTCAACACGCAGCGCAAACTGGAAGAGCACTACAGGGATATGCAGGACATCGAATTTACGATTCAAGACGGCAAACTGTGGATGTTGCAAACCCGCAACGGCAAACGCACCGGCGCGGCAATGGTAAAAATTGCCATGGATATGCTCCACGAAGGCGCAATCGACGAAAAAACCGCTATCTTGCGCTTAGAACCGAATAAATTAGACGAATTGCTGCATCCCGTATTCGATAAAGACGCGCTGAGCAAAGCCAAAGCCATCGCAAAAGGCCTTCCGGCGTCGCCGGGCGCGGCTACGGGGCAGATTGTATTTTCCGCCGAAGACGCGGAAACATGGGTCGAACACAACAAACACACCAAAGTGATTTTAGTGCGTATCGAGACCTCGCCCGAAGATTTGAAAGGAATGAACATCGCACAAGGCATCCTGACCGCCCGAGGCGGGATGACGTCGCATGCGGCGGTAGTTGCCCGCGGTATGGGAAAATGCTGTGTTTCAGGTGCCGGTGCGGTGATGATCGACAGCAAAAAGCGCACGATGACCGTCGACGGCAAAACATATTGCGAAGGCGACTGGATTTCGCTCGACGGCTCGACCGGTACGGTATACGAAGGGCAGGTAGCGACGATTTTGCCGGAATTGAGCGGCGATTTCGCAAAAGTGATGGAACTGGCCGACAAAAACGCTCGTCTGGTAGTTCGTACCAATGCCGATACGCCGCGCGACGCCTGTCAGGCACGAGCATTCGGGGCGCAGGGCATTGGCCTTTGCCGTACCGAGCACATGTTCTTTGAAGGGGACAAAATTCTCGCCATGCGAGAAATGATCCTGTCCAAAGACGAAGCAGGACGCCGCAAAGCCCTGGAGAAACTGCTACCCTTACAACGTACCGACTTCGAAGGCATCTTTGAAGCGATGGCCGGACTGCCGGTAACTGTCCGCCTGCTCGACCCGCCGTTGCATGAGTTCGTCCCGCATGACGAAAAAGGACAGCAGGAAATGTCGAATGCCATGGGCGTGCCCTACGAGGAAATACACGTACGTGTGGAAGCCTTGCTCGAGCAGAACCCGATGTTAGGCTTGCGCGGATGCCGTCTTGGAAACCTGTATCCTGAAATTACTGAAATGCAAACCCGCGCCATCCTCGAAGCCGCATTGAATTTGAAGGAAAAAGGAATTGTTACTATCCCCGAAATCATGGTACCGCTGCCCGGTATCCTCTATGAATTTCTGGCACAGCGCAAAATTATTGACGAAGTAGCAGCCAAAGTCTTTGCCGAACGCAACGACAAAATTGATTACAAAGTCGGCACAATGATCGAAATTCCCCGCGCAGCCCTCACAGCTAACCGAATTGCCGAATCGGCCGAATTTTTCTCGTTCGGCACAAACGACCTTACGCAAATGACTTTCGGCTATTCGCGTGACGACGTGGCGAAGTTCCTGCCGATGTACATCGACAAAGGGATTTTGAAACACGACCCGTTTGCCGTCCTCGACCAAAAAGGCGTAGGACAATTAGTCAGCATGGCCACCGTCAACGGTCGCGCCACCCGTCCCGAGTTGAAATTAGGCATCTGCGGCGAACACGGCGGCGAACCCTCGTCGGTCGAATTCTGCCACCGCATCGGATTGAATTATGTTAGCTGCTCGCCCTTCCGCGTGCCCATTGCACGTCTGGCGGCAGCACAAGCAGCGTTGAAATAATTTTTTTGTTGAGTTGTTGATTGCCGTGAAGTGTAAAGCGTCCCGTAGGGATGAAATATTAGTAGAAACACGGCGTCCTCCTCGTTCCCCGTCTTGCAGAGACGACGCTTAGCCTCGCAGGGGCAAGGTGTAATTGTAGGTGTAATGTAGTGAAACCTGTGGCAGGCAGTTCCTGCCTGCGTGGTCCCTTGTGCTTTCTCTGTGTAACATTGCTCCAAAATTATGCAGAGAACTACAGAGAACAAAATCGTACAAAGCAAAAAAATCACAGTTAGAACAATGCTCTCCGCAGGAGACTTGCGCCCTGCCCTCCAGGGCTGACGCATCTAAAATATATTCGTTTTCACTGGTTGATAGAAAATTCCCTGCACCGGGCGCTTTGCACGGCCTTGCGTCAAGGAGCAGATTCCTCCGCTGCGTGCGCGAGGAATGACGCAACACAATGAACTAAGAACTAAGAGTTGAGAGTGGAAAGTGGAAAGTGGAAAGTTGAAAGTTGAAAAATCCACCCCCGCCTGCCT
>JAIRKX010000207.1 GCA_031259805.1 Prevotellaceae bacterium
GACAATAAAGCCAAAAAAGAAGAAGAAATATCACAATCAACAAAAGATGAGATAAATGAAATCAAGCAAAAAATTGATTTGGCAAATAAAAATAAAACCGATTTGTTAAACGCTTTCGGTAAAGAAAACGATATGGTTAAACAATTGATAGACATCGCATTATTGTCCAATAACAAACTGAAAGGAGAAGCGCTTGCCTCATTCGCAAAACGAAGCGTCGAATTGCTTAAAACCAAAAAATAACGACAGGAAGACAATGCATCAGGCATAAAATTTATGAAAATCATAATTTCTGAAGATATGATAAAAATCCAAATATGTTGAATTTGATTTTTGGTAAAAGATTTAAGCATCACATTTGAAATTACGGTACGATCGTTTGCCAGATTAAATTGACAAAAGCAAAAGCAGTTGTAAAATAAAATACAACTGCTTTATTTTCAAGTGGTACCACCACGAATCGAACGAGGGACACAAGGATTTTCAGTCCTTTGCTCTACCAGCTGAGCTACGGTACCTTTTACCATGGGGCTGCAAAGGTAAGATATTTTTCTAACTTTGCAAAAAAAATATAATTGTAGCATTCGACGCTATACATCAACTATGAATATACATACTTTTATTTTGCCCAATGGCATTCGGTTTGTCCACTGTTATCATACATCGCCCGTAGCGTATTGCGGGTTGAGTATTAACGCCGGTTCGCGCGACGAAAAAGCGGCAGAAAATGGGATGGCGCATCTGGCGGAACACATGCTGTTCAAAGGAACGGCGCGGCGGTCGGCGTATCATATCAATAACCGGTTGGAGAATGTCGGCGGCGAACTAAACGCATTTACTACGAAAGAAGAAACGGTGGTGCATGCCACTATGCTGAAAAGCGATATGGATAAAGCCGTGGAACTGTTAGCCGATATTGCATTCCGTTCTACATTCCCCGACAGAGAACTGGCGAAGGAAAAGGAAGTCATTGCTGACGAGATAAACTCCTATTTGGACAACCCGTCAGAACTTGTTTTCGATGATTTTGATAAATGGCTGTTTGCCGGTTCGTCGCTCGGGCGGTCGATTTTGGGCACACCGGAATCGTTAGCCGACATTACCGCCGCGCAACTGAAAACGTTTGTGTCGCGCCATTACCGCCCATCGCAGTTGGTTTTTTCGACGGTAGCCAGCGTAAGTGCTAAGCGGATGGAGCAATTAGCCGTGAAATATTTCAGCGAATTCCCCGCTGTCGGTGCCCGGCGTGTGAGGAAAGCGCCGTCGGCTTGCCGGCCTTTTCGAAAAATACTCCGGCGAAATACTTTTCAAGAGCACTGTATCATCGGCAACCGCGCCTATTCGCTCCACGACCCGCGCCGGACGGGTTTGGCACTGCTGGTGAATTATCTCGGCGGGCCGGCGGCCAACTCGCGCCTCAATAGCTTGCTGCGCGAAAGAAACGGGCTGGTCTATACTACCGACGCGACCTATACGCCCTACGACGACTGTGGGGCAGTAACGCTCTATTTCGCCGCCGACAAGGTCAGCCTCAACCGCTGTGTAGAATTGGTGCAGAAGGAACTGGCGACCATTCGCACCAACGCTTTCAGCACGGCGCAACTGCACCGCATCAAAAAGCAATGGCTCGGACAGCTTTTCATCAACGCTGATAATGCAGAAGTGCAAATGCTCAGCAACGGCAAAAACGTCATGACTTATGGACATGTAGAATCCTTTGAGCAACTGAAGGCGAAAATCGACGCCCTCACGGCGGCGGAACTGTTAGATATTGCCAACGAAATTTTTGCGCCGGAACGCCTCTCCACGCTTATTTACACATCATAGTTAAAATAACCTGTTATGACGCCGAAAACAATCACCCCCAACGCGGTTCTTTCGCTGGAAACCGAAGCCCTTTGGGAATATGCCTCCGCCCATACGTTGCCGGAAGATCCGTTATTGCAGGAACTCGTGCGCTACACACACCTGCATGTGATGAATCCGCGCATGTTGTCGGGGCACATTCAAGGTAAATTATTGGAGCAAATAGCCTGCATGATTCGTCCGCAGGCTATCTTGGAAATCGGCACTTATACCGGCTATTCGGCTATCTGCTTAGCTAAAGGACTGGCGGCAGACGGCGTGTTGCATAGTATCGAATGTAACGACGAACTGTACGACACGGCGCAATCCTTTGTGTCGCGTAGCGCGTATTCCGACAAAATCATATTGCATACCGGCGATGCCCGCGACATCATCCCGGCGCTTCCCGGCGTCTTCGATTTAGTGTATATCGACGGCGATAAACGCGAATATTGCGACTACTATCGCGTGGCGTTCGATAAGGTTCGCGCCGGCGGGTTCATACTTGCCGACAATGTCCTGTGGGACGGGAAAGTCGTCTACGATGCCGCTTCCGGCGAAGGGCGTACGCAAGGCATTGCGGCCTTCAACGCCCGGGTGCGGTCCGACCCGCGCGTCGAAAACGTACTCCTCCCTTTTGGCGACGGATTGATGATTGCGAGAAAGACGTGAAGCGCAGTGCATGACGTCTCCTTTCACCCCCTAATACATTGTCGCCAGTTTGAAGGTAATGGGGAGGACGTAGCGGACGGCGACGGCTTTTCCTTGCTGTTCTCCGGGAATCCACTTGGGCATTTTGGCAATTACCCGCACGGCTTCATTGTCGAGCAAGGCATCGACGCCTTTCAGTACGATGATGTCCGTCACATACCCGTCTGTGCCGACGGTAAATTGTATGGTAACCCGTCCGGCAATCTTCATTTCTACGGCGGCAGCCGGATATTTTAATTCCTTATAAATCCATTTCATCAAATTGTAGGGAAAAACGGGTTGACGCTCTACAACGGCCACATCTATCGGGTCTGGCGGCAGGGCCGAAGGGGGCAGTATGTCGGCAGGGTCGAGCATACCACCCACGTCGCAGGGTTGCGTAACGACAGAAATGCCGGCGCCCGACTGCGCCAATATATTGTCTACGACGGAGGGGGATGTCTCTTCGGCCGCCGCATCGTCGACAATGCGGGTAACGACAAACCGGACGGTCTTTCTCAAGGCGGCCGGTGGTGACGGCAACTCGGTCGTCCGAATAGTGGTTTCGGGCGGCGGGGTGAGCGTGACGAACGAGAGGGTTGTCGGTTCTATGATTCCGCTGCCGGAATGCACAGGGCGTACCAGTTTACTGATCGTGGGCAGCAGCAGCACCAGCGCCGTAAAGATTAAAATAACGAGGTAAGCGCTCGTGTGACGGCGGCTTGTCGTGTGGCGAATAGCATATGCTCCGTAGGATTTGTTTCTGCCTGCGAAAATCAGTTCGAGCCATTCTCTGCTGGTAATGTCAATGTTGCGTGTCATAATCTGTTCTTTTTTTAAAGTGGATAAATTGTTTTTATTAATGAGAGTCGTCGCAGGGCAAAATTCCATAAAGGTTGATTTCAAAAATATATTTATATTTGCGGAAACATCAAAGGAATTCATTTGTTTTTTGTATCTAAAATAACAGCATTGTCCGATGAGCGATTGTTATCTTTGTTTCGTAAAACAGAGGACAGTCGTTATTTTGCGGCACTTTACGGGCGATATATTTACCTGATCTACGGCTTGTGCCTGAACTATCTGAAAACCGAAGCCGATGCGCAGGATGCGGTGATGACGCTGTTTGAAGATACGCAGCAGAAAGTGCAGCAGTACGATATTCAATTTTTCAAGGCATGGTTGTATAGTGTGGTAAAAAACTATTGTCTTAAGGTGTTGCGGGAAACTCAGCGGCGGACGGAGGCCGAAGAATGTGCGCCGGTTGTGGAATTTGACGACTTCCCGACTCTCTTTAACGAAGACCGGCAGGAAATAACCCTGCGCCTGCTACGGCATTGTTTGGACAGGCTGCCTGAAGCGCAACGGATCAGCGTGGAACTGTTTTTTATGTCCGACCACTCGTATGCGGATATTGCCCGGACAACCGGTTTTCCCCTGAAAAGGGTGAAGAGTTATATTCAGAATGGCAAACGGAATTTAAAAATTTGCATGGAAAGTGAGCAACGATAGGCAAGTCATACGATATTTGCAAGGTCGGTGTCGCGGCAAAGCGGCCAACCGTCTGGAACGGGAGGCCATGCGCGACCCTTTTCTTGCCGAAGCGCTCAGCGGCTATGAGAAGCACGCGGGTCGCCATGCCCGTGCTATCCGGCAACTGCAACGCAAGGTCGAGGCGCAAGCCCGCCGGACGACAGGTTTCCGGTGGTCGACATTGGCTGGTCTTGCGCCGACGATTCCTGTTTTTAGCCGGCGGGAGTGGCTCGAAATGATATTTGCCGGCAGACATCGGGCGTATGGCGCATATGTCATTCGTCGCTATTCGTCCCGCCGGCACTTATTGGCGTATGTCATAACGGTTGGTGTCGAGACGATTGCGCTGCTGTTGCCCACAGTCGTACAACTCCTGCAACCTGCGCCGCAGGAGGAATGGCTGGCGATTACCACATTGTCGGACATCCGTATGGAAATCCACGACGAATCGTCTGTCGTGTACTCGGAAATGCCTCCCCCGCCGCCGTTGAAAAGTACAATTCGGTTTACGGTGATGCAAGTGGTCGAAGACGAACAGATAGTCGAAGAGGAGGCCATGAGAACGCAGGAAGAACTGATACAGGCCTCCGAAGCTATCTCTATTGCCGATATAGTGGGCGTCGGCGAAGCAGAGGGCATAGATATTGCAGATCTGGAAGAATACAAGGTCATCACGGAAGCTGTCGAGGATATTTTCCTTGTCGGGTCGGTCGAGCAGAACCCCGAATTCCCCGGCGGCATGGAGGCGTTGTATAAATGGATTAATCGTGAACTGCGTTATCCGGCGACGGCGCAGGAAATGGGTATTGTGGGGCGCGTGATGGTGCAGTTTGTCGTCGGTAGCGACGGGGAGATCCGCGACGTTATACTCCTTCGGGGAGTAGAACCTTCGCTGGACAAGGAAGCCCTGCGGGTGGTCGCAAAGATGCCTAAATGGGTTCCCGGCAAACAGGGCGGCCGCACAGTAGCCGTGCGCTATGTGTTGCCGATCGTGTATAAGTTATGAGTAGCGCGTAATTTCAGGTTACAAGGTTACTGGGCGCCGCCTCAAGTTACACAGGGCGACACAGAGGTCGTACAAAGAGCGCTGATAGTTCCTCGCTTGTCTCAATTCTTAATTCCTAATTTCATAAACTGCCCGAATGCATAAAAGGAAGTGAAGACTTGTTGTTGTTTCCCGAATGAATATTCGATAGAAATCGTATTTTTCTTAGTGGTAAATGTGATTTTCGGCAGATCGCTATTCGGATCGCTGGGGTTGAGTATGCAGTGGTACCCCAAACGGGCTAAGGCGTTGCGGATAAGCCGTACATCTTGCTTGGTATATACTTCCACGTCGCCCAAAATGATGGCGCGGGGCAGGATGTCGCCGGTAGCGCGATTGTATTCCAAGTTAGTGCCCTCGAAAGCCTCCCTGATGATGGTTTGAATCTCGTGATCTTCGGGGGCGCCTTCGTAGACGCTGGCGTTGATCATCAACCATAGCTTGTCGGCCGTATGGATAGCCAGTGAGAGGTCGTGCGTCGAGTAAATGATGGTTTTCTTTTGCCGGTAGGCTAACCGCTTGAGTAGGGCCAGCATTTCGTACTTGTTGACAAGGTCGAGATAAGCCGTAGGTTCGTCGAAGAGCACAATCGGGGTGTCCTGCACCAGCGTGCGGGCAATCATAACCCGTTGGCGTTCGCCGTCGCTAAGTGTATCGACCGCACGCCAGACCATGTGGTGTATACCTACCTGCTCCAGCGCGTCCATAATGCGAAATCTGTCTTCCATGCTCAACCGTCCCATTTGCGAGGTGTGCGGATAGCTTCCCATGGCGGCCATGTCGAACACGCGGAGGTAGGGGATATGAATGGTTTCGGTGGATACGAAGCTGACCGTGCGCGCCAACTCCCGTCGCGAATAATCGAGAATCGGCTTTCCGCACAGCCGGATGTGCCCTTCTATCTGTTTCTGCAGGCCGGCCAGCGTGCGCAGCAGGGTGCTTTTGCCGACGCCATTGGGACCGGCTATCGCTACCAGTTCGCCGCTCGCTGTCGAAATGTTGATACGTCGTGAAATGCTGCCGTTGTATCCGCTCGCTTTCCGGCGGTATCCAATCATCAAATCGGTAGTTTCTATCGTCTTTTTCATCCGCGTTGGTTTCGGAAAATAATGAATAGAATGACCGGGATACCCATCAGGGCGGTGATGGTGTTTATCGGCAGTACACTGCCCGACCCCGGCCATTGCGAAAGGATATCGCATAGCAACATAGTACATGCACCGATTAAGATGGAGGCCGGGATTAATATGCCGTGGTTGGCGTTGCGGAATGTCATCCGGGCGACATGCGGTACGGCAATGCCGATAAACCCGATAGGGCCGCAGAATGCCGTTACCGAGCCCGTCAGCAAGCCTGCACTGATGAATATCACCGAACGGGCGCGACGGACATTCATCCCCATGCTTTGTGCGTATGTATCGCCGGCTTGCAGTACATTCAGGTTTTTGGCCGACAGAACCGCCAGTAACAACCCGGCCAGCACCGAGATGCTCAGCAGCGACAATTGCGGCGGCGATACGTTGCTGAAACTCCCCATCGTCCATAGTACATAGGTTTTGAGGGCTGGCGCGGTGCTCAGATATTGCAATATGCCGATGGCCGCCGCCGCCGCGCCGCCAACCATAATGCCGAAAATCAGGATCGTCATCGTATTGCGCAGGCGTACCGATACCGCCAGGATAAGTCCCAGGATAATCATCGCGCCGACCCATCCGGCGGCAGCCATGCCGAAGTTTTTCACCCAGACGGCTGCGCCTGTCGCCGCCCAAAAACCGGTGCCAAGGACAAAGAGCGCTACGCCTAATCCGGCGCCGGAACTGATGCCAAGCACATACGGGTCGGCCAGCGGATTGCGGAAAACGGTTTGCATTTGCAGTCCGCTAATGGCTAACGATACCCCGACCAACACGGCTACAATAGCTTTGGGAATACGAAAGTACAGTACAATTTGCTTGACCGCGTACGGGACGGCGTCGTGCCCGCTCAAGGCCGCCCATACCTCCCGTGAAGGAATAGCCAGCGAACCGAAGAATATATCGGCCAGAAACAATGCACTCGCCAGCAACAGCAATAGGATGAATAATAATGTGTATTTACGGGGTGTAGATCTTTCCATTGTCAATAAAAGTCTACAAAGATACTAAAAGTTGCGTAGAGCGTAAAGGGGGCCTGCTTAAACCATCCGGCTCATAGCGTAACGGGGGCGCACGCAGGGGCGCTCCGGCTATTTTTGGAAGGTATGCAAAAAAAAACATATCTTTGTTTTCGCCTTTCTCTTCGGTTCAATCCGCCGGTGGTCTTTTTTGGGTGAATCAAAAAGCAATGACTGTATGATTGAAAAAGAAAGAAGGAGAGAAGGAATTGAATACGGAAAGATGTACCGTCGTGTGTAGGTATGAAAAGAGAGATAAACCAAAGTACTAACTAAAACTAATATATTATATGCT
The DNA here is from genome assembly GCA_031259805.1 of Prevotellaceae bacterium. Lineage (GTDB taxonomy): Bacteria > Bacteroidota > Bacteroidia > Bacteroidales > UBA932 > JAIRKX01. The sequence continues at coordinate 7,561 of JAIRKX010000207.1, forward strand.
GAATTATTCTTTGCATGAAAACTTGCTGACCGATCGTACGGACGACTATTCGGCGCAAGCACACGCTTCCACGGTTTATACGCGGGAAGGGGTGATTGAGTTGATGCTCCAGAGGGGCACGCTGGTCACGAAGACAGATATTGTAGCCGTTCTTAATAATCTGGAGGAGACGGTGAGGTTTATTGTCGAAAACGGCGGTCAGGTCAATACGTCGCTGTTTAATACGGGGTTTTCGATATCGGGCATTTTCGAGGGCGTTGCGGATACCTTTGATCCTCTTCGCCATCGCCTGCATGTAACCATCCATAAGGGTACTATCCTGCGCGAGGTGGAAAAGAAGGTTCGGCTGTCGAAGATCAGCGCCCCGTCGCCGAAACCGCAAATTATTGAGGTGAGAGACATTGTGAGCGGTCGTGTCGATGACCTGCTGACCTCCGGCGGGGTGGCAGAGTTAGCCGGCGTCAACATCCGAATTAGCGGCAGCGACGTCGCCTGCGGTCTCTATTTTGTGGCTGCCGATGGTACGGAGACGCGCGCCGTTACGCTGGTAATGAATAAGCCCTCGCGTGTTGTTGTGCTTATTCCCGCATTAGCGGCGGGCGAGTATCGCGTGAAGATTACGACGCAGTACTCCGGCGGTAAGGAATGGAAGGCGCCTAAGACAATGGTGTTCGACAAGGCGCTGCGGGTATTGTAATCCTGTTACGGTATATGCTTTTATTGGCAGGCGGTCGTTTTTGACGACCGCCTGTGTCTTTATTGTTCTAACCTATGCGTTAGAGCGATTCTACCCT
>JAIRKX010000042.1 GCA_031259805.1 Prevotellaceae bacterium
GGAAATGATTTTCCCTTCCGAGGAAATGATTTTCCCACCCGAGGAAATGATTTTCCCACCCGAGGAAATGATTTTCCCACCCGAGGAAATGATTTTCCCACCCGAGGAAATGATTTTCCCTATGGGGATAGCCGGTCGCGGGTAGATAATTTCTATTGATATGTATGTCCTAACAGGCCATTTCCAAAATCTAAAATCCATTATCCAAGGGCTATTTTGTTCCGTTTCTGGTTCTGCGGTCGAGGTGTTCGGGTTCGATGGAGAGCTCGTCGCCCCGCAGCAGAGCGGCGACGCCTCCTGAGTGGCGGACGTGTTGGCAGGTTTTGCAGTGGCATTCGCTGGTATATCCTGCCGGTTGGGTATAGGTGGTGATAACGCCCTCGAAGTTGCGTAGCAGCACCCGTTCCGGGCTTTGCGAGATGAGGTAGGTGGGCATCACGGGGATTTTGCCGCCGCCGCCGGGTGCATCGACGACAAAGGTAGGTACGGCATAGCCCGACACATGCCCGCGCAGGTTCTCGATAATCTCAATGCCCTTCGATACCGGCGTGCGAAAGTGCTCCAGCCCCATCGACAGGTCGCATTGGTAGATGTAATACGGTCGGACGCGGATTTTGACCAGATCGCATACCAGCCGTTTCATCACTTCGGGGCAGTCGTTGACGCCGCGCAGCAGCACCGACTGATTGCCTAAGACGATGCCCGCGTTGGCCAGTTTTTCGCAGGCGGCTACCGATTCGGACGTGATTTCCTGCGAGTGATTGAAGTGAGTATTCAGCCAGATGGGGTGGTATTTTTTCAGCATTGTCGTCAATTCGTCGGTAATCCGTTGTGGGCATACGACCGGCGTGCGTGTGCCGAGGCGGATGATTTCAACATGTGGTATGGCTCGCAGCCGGCGGATGATGGACTCTAATTGTGCATCGCTTACCAGCAGCGCATCGCCGCCCGATAGCACCACATCGCGTACCTGCGGCGTGTGGGCGATGTAGTCAATCGCCCGGTCGATGCGTTCCTGCGGCGATTCGGCGTCGTGTTGCCCGACGATGCGTCGGCGCGTACAATGACGGCAATACATCGCACATTGGTCGGTGATCAGGAACAGCACGCGGTCGGGATAACGGTGCGTGAGTCCGGGCACGGGGGCGTCGGCGTCTTCGTGCAGGGGGTCGAGCAGGTCGGCTGTTGACCGGTGCAGTTCGGCGATGGTCGGTACGGCCTGTTTGCGCACGGGGCAGTAGGGGTCGTCCGGGTCGATCAGGGTTAAGTAATATGGCGTGATGGCCATCCGCAGAGTTTGTAGCGAGTCCTTGATGGCGGTTTCTTCCGCCGCTGTCAGGCAGAGCAACGCTTTCAGTTCGGCGAGGGTTTCAATCCGGTGCCGTACCTGCCATCGCCAGTCGTTCCATTCTGCGTCGGAGACGTTCGGGAACATGGTTTTTCGATTGTTCATATCGTTATTCGTGAAACGCAAGGCGTGATTTGTGGAGGCGTTCTCTTAGCACCATTGCCGACGCTATATCGTGGCTTGTGTATTACGCATATAATTCTGTAAATACTGTGCGTAGCTTGTCGCTTTCGCGCAGGAGTTCCAGGGTGATTTCCGCATGGCCTCGGGTGTAGCCGTTGCCGACGATCATCGTTACGTCGCTGCCGACGCCCTCTGCGCCTAATGCGGCTTTGGTAAAGCTGGTGGCCATTGAGAAGAAGTAGACTGTGCCGGTGTTTTTCGTACAGAGGATGCTCGTCATTTCCGTGTCGGGAATGTTGACGTTATTGATTGTGATGTCGGCCATTTTACCGTCGGTGAGTTCCGTCATTTTTTCCATCACGGGTACGGGCTGTGTGGCGTCGGCAGCGAATACGGCATCGCAAAATCCCAGCTCCGTCAGGCGTCGTGTACTCTTTTCGCTATGGCATAATCCGATTACTTTGCCCGTAACGCCCGCACGTTTCTTTGCTTCGTAGCAGCACAGCATGCCCGACTTCCCGCCTGCGCCGATGATCAGTACCGTGTCGCCCGGCTTGACTAATTTGGCTGTCTGCGCCGGCGCTCCGGCCACGTCGAGCGCCGAGAGGGCGAGGTTCTCCGGCATGTCGGGCGGTATTTTAGCGTAGATGCCGCTTTCAAACAGAATCGCTTTCCCGTCGATATCTACCTGATCGCTTTCGGGGCGGATGTCTTTGATTTGGTCAATCCGCAACGGCGTCAACGAAAGCGACACCAGTGTGGCGATTTTATCGCCCACGTTTAAGTCTATTTTGCCCCGCAACGCGTCGCCTATTTGTTCGACCATGCCCAGCAGCATCCCGCCAGAACCGGTTACCGGATTGCGATGTTTACCTTGCTTCGCCACGATGTCGAGCATGATGTCGGCAATCTTCGCCTTATCGCCACCGGCCTGTTCTTTGATTTGCGTGAAGCTGGCCGAGTCGATATTTAATGTTTTGACGTCAATCAGGATTTCATTGTCATAAATTTCATCCATATTGTTGTCTACTTTGTTTGCCGGCTGTGGCAGCACGCCCGCCGGCTCAATGACGCGATGCGTCCCGTACTTGTTGCCTTTCTTTTGCATGGCTCTGTTGTTGATTTGTAGAGTTGCTTATTTGTTGGTTTGTGGAGTTGTTCCTGCACGCTGTACCCCGCAGGCAATTCCTAATTCTCTCCTTGCTTCGTCTGGGGTGGCTATCTGGCGGCCAAATTCGCCGGCAAGGCGGACGACCTTGGCGACCAACTCGCCGTTCGACGCCGCCTGCACGCCTTTCGAGAGATAGACATTGTCTTCAAAGCCCACGCGCACATGACCGCCGTCGATAATCGCCAGCGCCGCGAGCGGAAATTCGTAGCGACCGATGCCGGCGACCGTATAGGTAGCGTCGGCGGGGATGCTGCCGCGCAGGAATACGAAATCGCGGATGTCTCCGCCGATGCCGCCGTTGACGCCCATCACAAAGTCGAAGTGCATCGGCGAGCGGATAAAGCCCTGTCGCGCCAGCCGGAGCGCCATATCAATCATACTTTTGTCGAACACCTCCAACTCTGGTTTGATGCCGCGTTCGATCATTCGTTGCCCGAAATATTTGATGGTGTTTTCGGTATTCTCAAAAATCTCGTCGCCGCCGAAGTTCAGCGTACCACAATCGAGCGTGGCCATTTCGGGATATAGTTCGGTCGGCTGCAGGCGCTCGTCGAGGCTCATACCCACCGCCCCGCCGGTCGACGGCTGAATAATCACATCGGGGCACGCGCCGCGGATGGCGTCGATGATTTCTGCAAATCGCGCTTTGTCTTGCGTAGGTGTGCCGTCGTCGGTGCGCACATGCAGGTGGATGATGCTCGCGCCGGCATCGCACGCCGACCGTGCTTCGCGCACAAATTCATCCTTCGTATAGGGCACGGCGGGATTCATCGCCTTCGTTACTTCCGCGCCGGAAATAGCGGCTGTAATAATCAATTTTTTCATCGTCGACCGTATTATTTTGTTACCATTTCCGTTTCCGTTGACAGGTAATAGGCACGACGCATGTGCCGCTAGCCCGACAGATCACCACCGGCTCGTCGAGCACATCGGCTGCCGACGGACTGATGGCCGTGCGCGGGATAATCACCTTCCGCGCCTCGAAGCGCATTTTGCGGGACGTCTTTCCTACCTGCGTAATTTCCCCGACGGCTTCGATAAAATCGCCGATGTACACAGGCACTAAAAATTCGATGTTGTCGTAAGCACAGAACAGCCCTTCGTCGCCATCGTGCGTAATTAAGAGTTCGGTTGCTACGTCGCCGAACAGTTGCAGTATTTTTGCGCCGTCGACGAGGTTGCCGCCGTAGTGGGCGTCGTGCGCGCTCATGCGAACACGAATCATAGAGGTTATTGTTTCCATATTTAGAATTAACATATATAATCAATGAATATAGCCGGCGTATGCACCTGCTCCGGCTCAAAGAATCCGACGGGTTCTATCCGCTCCGCTTCGGCGATGACCACTTCGGCAGCCATTGCCATCAAGGGATTGAAGACGCGCGCCGTGCCTTTATAAAAAAGATTGCCATCTGTATCGGCAATGTTTGCCGCGATCAGCGCCATGTCGGCGCGCAAGGGCATTTCCAACAGATAGGTTTTTCCGTCGACCGTTATTTTTTCCTTACCCTGTTCGACCAGCGTCCCCAGACCGGTAGGGGTCAACACGCCGCCCAGTCCGGCGCCGCCCGAACGTACACGCTCGGCCAGCGTCCCCTGCGGACTAAACTCAACGTCGAGCGTCCCGGCGTTCATTTGTTCAATCGTATCGGGATTAGTTCCGATATGCGAGGTGATGACTTTTTTCACTTGTCGGTTTGCGATTAAGCGCCCCAGACCCCTGTCGGGGTATGCCGTATCGCTGCAGATAATCGTCAGGTCGCGTACGGGGGATTGCAGCAGCTGCGCAATAATCTTGTGCGGGCTTCCGTTGGCCAAAAACCCGCCGATCATTAACGTCATGCCGCTTTGTATTTTCGCCGCTGCCTGTTCGGGTGTTATAATTTTGATATTTTTCACTAAAATTTAAATCTTAATTACAAAATTATAATTTTTTTCTCAAAAAACAAAAAAATTATAAGTAAATATGAATTATGAGTTATGAATTATGAGATGCAAGACGCCTGCAGGAGATGAGGAGATGAAAGGACGACAGCTCTCTGTGCCTTCTCTGCGTAACATTTCCCCAAATTACGCTGAGGGCTGTCGTCCTTTCATCTCCTTTCATCTTTTCATCTCTACAGGCATGCTTCACCTGAAGCGTACAGCAGATACTTTGTCCGTAACGTCTTGAAGGCTTCTATTTCTTGCTGCCATGAAGCGCGGATGCCGGCGGCGCTCATGCCTTGTTCGATTTGTCGACGGATACGGTCTGTGCCGCAGAGTTTGTAAAAGAAATCGGTAAAAAATGCCGTTTGGGGCGAATAGCATTGCCGGGCGTCAATTAGCCATTGCAAGAGGAGTTGCCCGTGGTTGGCCGGTTCGTGGATGGGAAAATGCTGTAAGTCGACGCCGAAACAGGGTGTATTCATAAATGGCGGACGTTGCGCCGCAGGCCTGCTCACCGGCGTGAAGGAAAAAGAATAACACGATTGGAACGACGGATGTCCGAACACCTCAAACGGCGTGTCTGTGCCGCGTCCGACGCTGACTACCGTGCCTTCAAACAGGCACAGCGATGGATAAAGATATACCGCCTGCATGGTTGGCAAGTTGGGCGACGGGCCGACCGGTAGCCGGTATCGTGTTTGATGCGTGTAACCGGTACAGGGCACGACCGTCAGGCGACATGAGACGCCCTCGCGAAGCCATCCTTCGCCATTAATCATGCCGGCCAGTTCGCCCAGCGTCATACCGTGTACAATGGGAATGGGATGCATGCCGACAAACGACCGGTAAGTCGATTCCAACACCGGTCCATCGACATAAAAACCGTTGGGATTCGGGCGGTCTAATACCACAAGCGGAAGGTCATTTTCGGCGCAGGATTCCATGACGTAGTGCATGGTCGAAAGGTAAGTGTAAAAACGGACGCCGACATCCTGCATATCGAACAACATGCAGTCAAGACCCTGTAACTGCACCGGCAGCGGCTTGACATGCCGGCCATAGAGCGATACGATTTCGATGCCCGTAGTCGCGTCGGTCGTAGTGACGAGATGTTCGCCGGCCTCAGCCATACCGCGGAAACCGTGCTCCGGTGCAAAGATGCGCACCACATTAACGCCTTCCGCCAACAGCACATCCACCAGATGCCGCGTGCCAACGATTGACGTGTGATTCGCCGTAACGCCCACCCGCTTACCCCGCAGCAGCGGCAACCAGACGTCTACCTGCTCCGCACCGGTTTTTAGCGGGCAATCGGCAGTAGCAGGCGGCAGTTTACAGTCGGTAGTGGCAGTAGGCAACAGCAGCAGTAACAGTATTGCCCACTGCTTTAGCAGCGGGACATTAGGCAGTCTTTTTTTTATCATATCGTGATGTGTGATGCAAACGCCTTATACTTCACATTAAAACGTGTACCGCACCGTAACCGCGATATTTGGGCTAAATTTAAGATAGCCGTAGCCAATCAGGTAAATCTTCGGGTTGAGGTCGAAGGCAAAGCATAGCGGGATGTCCGACAGCTTATATTCCAGTCCGGCGATCCCGTCGGCGGCAAAGAGGAAGGAACTGTTTCGGCTGATTAGCGCGCCGGCAGTAGCTCCCGGCCCTATGTACCACGACAGGCCGTCGGCATTAGGCCATGCGTGATGAAACTCGTACAGGGCTGTGGCGCGTAACGACATGTCGTTCGGATGAATAATATCCAAATCAACAATCCCTTCGAGCGCGTGGTCGGGCGTAACAAATTGCTTGTAGCTGACGCCAATCATAGTACCGATACGCCCGCCGACAGCTCGTTCGTAATATTGCGCCTGCAGCGACGACAGCCCGATGGTCATCATCAGGACTATGACCGCGATTCTTTTGATGCATGCGGCATTCCGCCGAATAAAGTAGTAGATAGAATACATATTGGTGAACGGTTAAAAATACGTAATTGTTTTGCCTGTCAGACTACCGAGCAGGTTGTTGGCCATACGGCTTGCGCCAAGACGGAAGAGCGCCGGAGTCAGCCATTCGTCGCCCAGCACGTGGCGGACGATGGCGTAATACAGCGCCGCATCGTCCGACGAGACAATACCGCCTGCCGGTTTAAACCCGACCTTCCGTCCGGTTTCCATATAGAAGCGGCGGATGCACTGCGTCATAATCCATGCGGCTTCCGGTGTGGCTGCCGGGTTGGTTTTGCCGGTCGAGGTTTTGATAAAGTCCGCGCCGGCTTCCATCGCCAGAAAAGCGGCATCGGCTATTTGCGACGGCGACAGGGCGCCTGTTTCCAGAATCACTTTCAGGTGAGCATTGCCGATAGCTTGTTGGATTTGCATGATTTCGTAAGCGGCGGTGGCGTAGTCGCCCGCCAAAAACGCGCCTAACGAAAGGACTATGTCTATTTCCGTCGCGCCTTGCTCTACTGCCAGACGACACTCGTCGCATTTTACGCTCAAGAAGGTTTGCGAGGCAGGGAATCCTGCGCCTACCGCCGCTATTTGCACCGACGCGACTGTCAGCGTTTCGCGCACTGTCGGCACCAGCGCCGGATACACGCAAATGGCGGCCACCGGAGGCAGGCCGGCAAATTGTTCCGGTAACCGGTTGACGCGCTCGGTCAGCGTCCGCACTTTCTCCACCGTATCGGTCGCGTTCAACGTCGTTAAATCAATAGCGCCGAAGCATTGTTTCCACACTTCCGGCGTCCGCATCGACGGTAGCGTGCCGGCTATTTCGCGCAAGGCGTTTGCAATATCTTTCGTGTGGACCGCAAAATCATATTTTTTCGAATAATCTGTCATGTTACTTAGTTGTTGAATTATTTATTCCTTTTTCTATTTCGTTTTTTGGAGAGTACCCCTTATTTCTTACAGGGGGATGCCCCTCCTGCTTATAGGGGGATGCCCCTCCGGCTTATAGGGGGATGCCCCACCAGCATATAGGGGGATGCCCCTCCTGCTAATAGGGGG
>JAIRKX010000086.1 GCA_031259805.1 Prevotellaceae bacterium
CCACATACCGTGCCTAACGGCACGCTTCTCCATTCCGCCGGTTAAAACCGACGACAATAATTGTTCACCCTCTTCACCCTTTTCACCTCTTCACCGCGCGTAGCGCATTTCACCTCATCATTACATCATCACATATATTTTAGATGCGTCAGCCCCGGTTCCGGACCCACTACGCATACGCTATCATTGATTATGTGTGCAACGAAATCTTGAATTACGCCTTTCGCGCTAAATGCATTAATCGTAAAGATAATTTTGTACATTTGCAGCCGCAAAAAATAGCACAACGTGCTTTACGAACGCAGGAGGTATAAAAAACCTCCATCTTAATATAGCGTCTCTCAACCCGCTATATTATTCAGGTGCCTGAACACCTTAGACAGAGGCATAGCCTTATGTCGGTGTTCAGGCACCTGTTTTATTTTATTTGAGAGAACGCAAAAGTACGAAAAAAAAGCATGAGAATAAAATATAAAGATTTTTATCCGATCGAAATCATTTCCTTTGTCTACATCGCCATGACGACGTTGTTCATCGTTTTCTTTTGGGGCGCGGTGAAGGAAAATGCGGCAACGGCGTTGTTGTTTGCACGGCTGGCGTTTGTTACGATTATGGTCGAACTGTTCGTGTGGAATCGTCATAGCGATAAACAAACGATTACGGTGTTGCGGAATATCGTACCGCTGGCGTTCATCGTCCATTTTTATCCGGAGACCTATTTTTTGAATCAGGTAGTGTTCCCCGATTACTTGGATCCGGAAATTATCCGGCTCGACCGATGGATGTTCGGCTGTCATTTAAGCACCCTGTTCAGCGAGGCGGCGCCGTGGGCATGGTTTAACGAGCTGATGAACTTTGCGTATTTTTCCTACTTCTTCGTTATCGCCTGCATCATTAGCAGCCTGCTTTGCCACAACCGGGCAGGCGCGTATCGGGCGGCCTTCATTTTACTTTGTTCGTTTTTCATCTATTATTTACTATTCATTATTTTTCCTACCGCCGGCCCGCAATACTACGTGTTCGATCACGACACAGCGCTGCCTGTGCTGGGGCCGATGCGGAAAATCCTGCTGTTTTTCCATTCGATAGGCGAACAACCGACCGGCGCTGTGCCCAGTTCGCACGTCGGCATCATGGTCATCTATATGATTCTTTTGTGGCAACACGGACGCCGGCTGTTTTGGTGGATACTGCCGCTATCCGCGCTGTTAGTGCTGGCCACCGTGTATATTCGCGCACACTATGCGGTCGACGTGCTGCTCGGCTTTGCCAGCGCGCCGCTCATTTACTTGCTGAGCAATTGGTGCTGGAAAAAACTGCGTAAATCAGGCACGAGGCATTCCTAATTTTCCGATCGCTTCGTGCAACCATCGCGGAATAATAAAAATGCCTAAAAATAAATACAGATAATAGCTGGCAAGTCGCCAGATGAGCGTTACCAGCAGTACAATGCTGCCCGATGAACAAATGTCTCCGTAGTATTGTTTAAAGGCCAGTTCGCTCATGCCGCTGCCGCCCGGCGTGGGCATAGCGCCCATAAAAACCCACAGGATAATTTGCCGGGCATATAACACCAAATGGTCGGCCACCGGTACAAACGCCAGAAAAATAGCATTGACTACCAGAAATCGCACCGACCATGTAACGAATGTCAGCAGGAGCGCTTTTAGCCAGAATAGCGGCGAGCGGTGTTTGATGTCGCGCGAAGCCTGTACCAGATTGTCGGTAATGGTGGTCATCTTATGTTTCCAGCGGCGAATAAACGGAAGCCGGAATAGCAGCACCAGAATGCTTTTCACCCAGTCGGGACGGATGAAAATGCCGACGAACAGCAGCGCCGCCCAAACAAGATGCAGGGCATATAATCCGATAAACACATAGCCGAATGTCGCCATGCCTGCCGATGGCGGGAACAACACCTGCAACGGCAGCAGCAAAAACAGCAAGGGACACAGCGCTACGAAAAACAGTTCATCCAAAAACAGATTGACCAGCATGATGGTCGTACTGCGTCCGGCCTCGACGCCTTCTTTGGCCAAAAAGAAAACCACAAGGCTTGAGCCGCCGATGGCCGTAGGCGTAACGGTCGACGTAAATTCGCTCAAGACATTGATCACAAATGCCTGTTTCCACGAAATCCGTTTGTCGGACAGTAGCCGGAAGCGGCACATCATCGTGGCGTCACGCAGGAACATGAGGATAAAGGCGACGAGGATAAAGACGACGCTGAGGGAGGTAAAGGATGCGGAGGATAAGTCGGCGATGTCGAACTCCGATGAAAAGAGCCACACGATGACGGCTAATCCCAGCACGATCGGAATCAGTATCTGATACGGTTTAATCGGTTTGACGGCCGGCGCTGGCGTAGTTTTGGCGTTAGTATCGGGCAGCATGTCGGTCGATCAATTGAACGTAGCGGTCGATGACTTCGTCGGCCACGCTTTCCCACGAGCGGGCGATGGTTTGCGCGGCATGCCGTCCGGCTTGTCGAAGCGTCGCGGGCGATTGCAGCAAGTCGCGAATGCGTCCGGCAAACGCCTCGCGGGTGTGGGCGCTCAGGAATCCGTTGTAGTTATCGGTTATAATTTCCGACGCCGTCGAATCGTGTAACAGGAGCGCCGGCGTGTGCATGGCGGCAGCTTCGCGCACTACTAACGGCGCATTGTCGTACAGCGAAGGGAAAAGGAACAGGTCGGCAGCGGCATAATAGCGCTTCAACTGTTCGCGGTCGAGGATTACGCCGAGGAACGTTACCTTGTCACTCAGCCCGCATCGGTTGGTCAGTTCCTGTAGATCGCGGGCGGCATAGCCTGTGCCGATAAAAAACATCCGGAACGTGTCCTCTTTTAATAGCGACAGCGCGTCGATGATAAGCCGCGTATTCTTTTCCCAAATATGTTGCCCGATAAAAAGCAACACGGGGATGTCGCGAGGAATATGCAAGGCCTCGCGCGCCTGCCGTTGCAGAAGGTCGATGTCAGCGCCGACGGACGACAAGTCAGTGCCGTTGCTGACCACCGCTACCGGGCCTTTGTAGCCGTATGCACGGATGGTTGCTTCGACGGCGGCCTGCGGAATCCAAACCTCGTCGGCTTTTTCGTAGAAAGCGACCACTTGCTTCACCATCCATTGCGCAATCCAACGGTTGTGTACGGCGCGCTCGAAGTCGTCCTGATATTTGGAATGAAACGTAGCCACCAGCGGTATTTGCTGCCTCCGGGCAATGCGCAATGCCACCTGACCGGAACTAAACGGGCAGTGAGCATGAACAAGGGCAAAAGGAATGGCGTCAATCGTCCGCCGGAACGGAATATCGAGCGCCGGCATCCCGAAACGGAACGGTTTCCGCATCGGCAGCGGCGCCGACGCATAGCGATAGACAGGAAACGCCGCCGCCTCTTTGTCCGCTTCCGGCGTTTTGACCGTTACCACGCACACCGGCTGACGCTTCGTATGCAGCCAGTGCGCGTAGTTTTGCACCGTCAACGCCACCCCGTCCATAATCGGCGGGTAACTATCGTTGAAGAGCCCTATCATTCGCCCCTGTCGAGAATGTTGTACATCGTTCATAATTGTCTATTTATAATTGATCATTATTCATGCTGCACAAATATACAAAAATTCTGAATAAACAGAAGTGATTATTAACCGGTCCACTTTTTTCAGGACGCGACACATTAATCATCCTTCAGACAAAGGACGCCTCACACTGCACATTTTACACAATTCTTAATTAAAATGCTATCTTTGCATCCCTAAAAATGAAAGAATATGGATATTGAGAAAAAATCAATAGCGCAACGGCATCGGTATATATTGGAGCGCTTGCGCAAGGAAGACGAGGTACGGGTGGTCGATATATGCAATGAACTGAATGTTTCGCAGGTTACCATCCGAAAAGACCTTAAACTGCTGGAGCGGAAAAAACTGCTTTTTCGCACGCATGGCAGCGTCAGTTTGCTCGACCCCTACCTGACGCGGGATGTGAGTGTGAGCGAGAAGGAATTGATTAAAGTAGATGAAAAAACCCGCATCGCTCGTCGGGCAGCGACTTTGATTCATGATACGGATGCTATTATTATTGCATCGGGGACGACGGTGTTGTACCTCGCCAAACAGTTGGAAGCAAAACAGCAACTGACCGTACTGACCTCCGCCCTGAACGTGGCAACGGCGCTATGCCGGAATCCGACGATTGAAGTCATCCAACTGGGCGGTATTGTGCGCAAAACATCGACGTCGGTCAGCGGGCCGTTTATTCAGCAAATGCTGTCGCAGTTTTCGTGCAGCAAACTGTTTCTGGGGGTAGACGGTATTGACCTCGAATATGGCTGCACGACAAGCAATCTGATGGAGGCCAACGCTAACCAGTATATGATTGCCGCTGCTCAACGCACGATTATATTGACAGACTCATCGAAATTCGGCAAACGCGGATTCGGGCGTATTTGTTCGTTCGACAATGTACACCAAATCATTACGGACGACAAAGTCAGTGAAAATGTAGTAACAGCTCTGGAAGATATGGGCGTGGAAGTAACAATTGTATGAGAGTAGTAAGAGGATTTAAAGAAGGTCGTCACATATCTAAAATCTAAAATATGGTTTCTGTAAATAATATAACCGTTGAATTTACCGGGCAAACATTGTTTGATAATGTATCGTTTGCCATTAATCCACGCGACTGCATCGGGTTGGTTGGAAAGAACGGCGCGGGAAAGTCCACATTATTGAAGATTTTATGCGGCCTGCAGCAGCCGACATCGGGGCAGGTAGTAATGCCGGCCGATTATCGCATCGGCTACCTGCCGCAGCAAATGACGGTGGCCGATGGGCGCAGTGTGTGGGACGAGACCTTGCAGGCATTTGCCCATATCCACGAGTGGGAACGTAAAATTGAAGCCATTACGCAGGAATTGGCCGAGCGTACAGACTACGAGTCGGACGACTATCACCGCTTGATTGTACAACTGAATGAGGCCAACGACTGCTACCACATTCTCGACGGCGATAAACGCGAGGGCGAGGCAGAACGGGCATTAATCGGGCTGGGTTTTCACCGTCGAGATCTTATGCGGCCTACATCGGAATTTAGCGGCGGTTGGCGGATGCGTATCGAACTGGCGAAAATACTGCTGCAATCGCCGCAACTGCTGCTGCTCGACGAGCCGACCAACCACCTCGACATCGAGTCTATCCAATGGCTCGAATCGTATCTGAAAAACTATAACGGCGCGCTGGCGCTCATTTCGCACGACCGCGCGTTCCTCGACGCGGTAACCAACCGCACCATCGAGCTGCTGTTGGGCAAGGCGTACGATTATCGGGTGCATTATTCCAAATACGTGGAACTGCGCCGCGAACGCCGCGAACAACAAATGGCCGCCTACGAAAACCAGCAACGGCTGATTGAAAAGACCGAAGATTTTATTGAGCGCTTTCGCTACAAGGCGACGAAATCGAATCAGGTGCAATCACGCATCAAGCAATTGGAAAAAATCGAACGGGTCGAAATCGACGACGAGGATACAAAAACGCTGCACATTAAATTCCCGCCGGCGCCGCGATCGGGGCAGGTGGTCGTCAGGACCAAAGATGCCGGCAAACGTTACGGGGATCAGGTGATTTTCGCCGGCGCGAACATCACGATTGAACGCGGCGAAAAGGTGGCGTTCGTCGGGCGCAACGGCGAGGGAAAAACCACCATGCTGCGGATGATCGTAGGAAACCTGCCCTTTGAAACAGGCGAGGTCAAGATCGGGCACAACGTTACGACCGGCTATTATGCGCAAAATCAGGACGAGATCATGGACAATCGGATTACCGTTTTCGATACGCTCGACAAGGTGGCGGTGGGCGACATCCGTCCGAAACTGCGCGATATCTTGGGCGCGTTCCTCTTCCGCGGCGACGACGTCGATAAGAAAGTACAGGTGCTCAGCGGCGGCGAACGCTCGCGTCTGGCTATGGCCAAGCTCCTGTTGCAGCCCTACAACTTCCTCGCCCTCGACGAACCGACCAATCACATGGACATGCGCTCGAAGGACGTCCTGAAAAAGGCGCTGATGAAGTACGACGGAACGTTGCTGGTGGTGTCGCACGACCGGGAGTTTTTAGACGAGCTGGTATCGAAAGTCTATGAATTTCGCGATGGACGTGTGAAGGAATATCTGGGCGGCATCAACGAGTTCCTGCGGCAACGGAAAGTGGAAAACATGAAAGAAATTGAACGCAAAACCGAATCCTCTCAACCCGCCGCTTCCACCGCGCCCAAAAAAGCCGGACAGCAATACGGGAAAAAAAAGGACACCGGGCGCCAATTGCGCCATCTGCAAAACGAAATAGGCCGCCTCGAAAACAGCATCCGCCAACACGAAAAGGCGGTAGCCGAGATGGACGCCCAACTCGCACAGCCGGACGGCCAAACCTTGACCGACGAGTTTTTCCGGCAATACAACAGGGAAAAAATGGCGATCGAACGAGAAATGTACGAATGGGAAATCCTGCATGAACAATACGAAGCACGGAAAGACACCGAAGGCACAGGGTTGAAGGGTTGACTCTACAAGGGGTGTATTTCAAATTGTCGCAAACCCGGCTTATCGTAGCCGTCTTTGCGAGGGCGAAGCCCGAAGCGCGTCATTGCGAGGGCAAAGCCCGAAGCAATCCGGTGGATTTCCGGATTGCTTCACCCTTCCTATGCGTTATGCGTTATGAGTTATGAGTTATGAGTTCCCCTGCGGGGCACAATATCAATAGAAAAAGAACGACGTACGCGACACGCCGACAGGCGTTTGCCCGGACACCGATTTCGGATCGCATTCGAACCTTAGTTCAAATCCAATTTGAACCTTAGTTCAAATCCAATTTGAACCTTAGTTCAAATCCAATTTGAACCTTAGTTCAAATCCGATTCGAACCTTAGTTCGGATCCGACCCGATAA
>JAIRKX010000058.1 GCA_031259805.1 Prevotellaceae bacterium
TAACCAAAAAAAAACGCCGGAAAAAAAACGAATGCCGGACAGCAGAAGAAATTAAAAATGAGGGAGTGGAAAAAGAAAAAAGGGATTTTGATTAAATCACTAATTTAATCAAAAATCACGGATGTCAAAGAAGCGATGACAAAGGTATGATTTTTTTGAAGATCAACCAAAAAATAGTTTAAAAAAGCATAAAATGGGTGGAGCATGAAGGAATGCGGGCAGAGAAACAGGGTTGCCCTTCATACAGCATCCTTCCGCTCTTCTTCCGTTCATAAGTACATTTTGCTGATTGAAACAAAATTCGTACATTTGCGCTATGATGTAAGAACCAATAAGTCTAATATCTCATACTAAAATTCAATACCGCGTATAATGAAAGTAAACGTAGTTCTTGGCCTGCAATGGGGCGACGAAGGAAAGGGTAAAATAGTGGATGTCCTTACCCCTGCTTATTCGGTTATTGCACGGTTTCAGGGCGGGCCTAATGCCGGTCATTCGCTCGAATTTGATAACAAAAAATTTGTACTGCATACCATCCCGTCGGGTATTTTCCGTGATAAAGTAACCAATATCATCGGTAGCGGCGTAGTGATTGATCCGGTCATTTTTGTCGAAGAAGTCAACGGACTGAAGCAACTCGGCATACCGGTGGCACAACGGCTGTTGATTGCCAAGCGCGCCCACCTGATACTCCCAACCCACCGGATTATCGACGCGGCTTCCGAAGCGGCCAAAGGGAATACCAAAATCGGTTCTACATTGAAGGGTATCGGGCCAACCTACATGGATAAAACCGGACGTAACGGCCTGCGTGTGGGCGATATTCTGTCGCCGGCGTTCCTCGACCGCTACGAAGCGCTCAAGCAAAAACACCTCGCATGGCTCAAGCAGTTCGACTATACTTATACCATCGACGACTACGAACAGCAATGGCTGGCGTGCATTGATGTCTTACGGACGTTTACGCTTATCGAAAGCGAACTGGTCGTCAATAAATACCTCTCCGAATCGCAAAAAGTGCTGGCCGAAGGGGCGCAAGGTTCATTACTCGACGTGGATTTCGGCTCATATCCGTATGTTACATCGTCGAATACCATATGCGCCGGCGCCTGTACGGGGTTGGGCGTAGCGCCGAGCAGGATCGGCGAAGTGTATGGGATTTTCAAAGCCTACTGTACGCGTGTGGGCGGCGGCCCGTTTCCTACGGAACTGGACAACGAAACCGGCGAACGCATCCGGCAAACAGGGTGCGAATTTGGCGCTACCACCGGCCGCCCGCGTCGCACCGGCTGGCTTGATGTGGTCGCATTAAAATACGCGACGCTCATCAGTGGCGTGACGCAGTTAATTATGACCAAAGCCGACGTGCTTGACGGCTTTGAGTCTATTCAAGCGGCTGTAGCTTATAAAATCCGCGGACAGGAAACCCAACAGCTTCCTTTTGAAATCAACGAACCGATAGAACCGGTGTATAAAACATTCAAGGGATGGAATCGCCCGATTACCAATATCCGTAAAGAAGAGGAGTTGCCATTTGAATTAATGAACTATGTTCGCTTCATTGAAAAAGAAACCGGCGTCTCCGTCAGGATTATTTCCGTAGGCCCCGACAGGGAACAAACGATTGTGAGAAGTTAAGAATTAGGAATTATGAATAATATGGAACTTTATGACACGGCAAAAGAAATCGGCCTGCTGCCCGAAGAAGTGGACAGGATTATAGCACTGCTCGGACGAATGCCAAACTTTACGGAGTTGAGCATTTACTCTGCTATGTGGAGCGAACATGCTTCGTACAAGAATTCTATCAAATGGCTGAAGACGCTGCCGAAAAAGGGGAAACGCATACTGGCGGAAGCGGGCAAAGAGAACGCCGGACTGGTCGATGTGGGCGACGGATGGGCTTGCGCTTTTAAAATTGAATCGCACAATCACCCGAGCGCGGTAGAGCCGGTGCAGGGCGCGGCTACCGGAGTAGGAGGCATCAACCGCGACGTGTTTACGATGGGCGCGCGCCCTATTGCCCAACTCAACTCGTTGCGCTTCGGCAATCTGAACGACGAACGGACAAAGTGGCTGGTTAAAGGCGTCGTGAAAGGCATTAGCCATTACGGTAATTGCTTCGGCGTACCGGTGGTGGGCGGCGAGGTGTTCTTTGACGACTGTTACAGTATGAACCCGCTGGTCAATGCCCTGTCGGCAGGGCTGGTACGTAAGGGGGAAACTATTTCGGCGACGGCTAAAGGCAAAGGGAATCCGGTCTATATCGTCGGGTCGGCGACGGGGAAGGACGGTATTCACGGGGCTACATTTGCATCGGCGAATATCACGGAGGACTCGGCCAATGACATTCCATCTATTCAAGTAGGCGACCCGTTCATGGAAAAGCTATTGCTCGAGGCGTCGCTGGAGCTTATTCAAAGCGGCGCGGTAGTAGGCATGCAGGATATGGGCGCAGCAGGTATCATTTGCTCTACCTCCGAAATGAGCGAGCGCGGCGGCTGCGGCATGCGCATCGATTTGGACAAAGTGCCCATGCGGCAAACCCACATGGCCGCGTGGGAAATCCTGCTCTCCGAATCGCAGGAACGTATGTTGGTGGTGGTCGAAAAAGGGAAGGAGCAAATGGTGGAATCCATTTTTTCCAAATGGGATTTAGCCTGCCGGATTATCGGCGAGGTTATCGACGAAGACCGGCTGCTGTTCTATTATCAAGGCACATTGGTGGCCGACGTGCCGGCGGCATCGCTTGTATTGGGCGGCGGCGCTCCGGTGTACGACCGTGAAGAGCGTGAACCAGCCTATTTTAAGGAATGGAAATTGTTCGACATCGCACGTGTGCCGCAACCGTCCGACCTGCGGAAAGTAGCGCGGGCGCTGGTCGCAAATCCCAATATCGCCAGCAAACGCTGGGTGTATGAACAATACGACTCAATGGTGCGTACGGTAAATATGAGCACCAATTCGCCGGCGGATGCGGCGGTGGTGAATATCAAGGGCACCGGCCGCGCGCTGGCATTGACTACCGACGGCAACGGACGCTATGTCAAAGCTGACCCCGAAACCGGCACGATGATTGCCGTAGCCGAAGCCGCCCGCAACGTGGTATGCTCTGGCGCCGAACCGTGCGCCATTACCAATTGCCTGAACTTCGGCAATCCGTATAATCCTGAAGTGTATTGGCAGTTTGTGAAGGCCGTCAAAGGCATGGGACGTGCGTGCGAGAAGCTCGGTACGCCTGTCACCGGCGGCAATGTGAGTTTTTACAATCAATATGAAATAAAAGGAAAGACCGAAGCGGTATTCCCTACGCCAGTCATCGGCATGTTGGGCATCCTGACCGACAAGTCGCACCAGACGTCGCTGGCCTTCCGGCAAAAAGGCGACATGATTTACCTGCTCGGACGTTCACACAACGACATCGCCTCGTCGGAATACCTTTACAGCTACCACGGCATCAAGGCTTCGCCTGCACCGTATTTCGATATCGACGAGGAATTGTTGATTCAAAAGGCGCTACTCGGCGCTATCCGTCAAAATTTAGTGGCCAGTGCACACGATGTGTCCGACGGCGGGCTGTTCATTACCCTGCTCGAATCAGCCATGCCCCATGGCTTAGGCTTCGATATTACGACCGATGCGGAAATCCGCGAAGACGCCTTCCTTTTCGGCGAATCGCAAAGCCGCATCATTGTGTCGGTAACGCCGGAAAAAGAAGCGTTGTTTGTCGATTACATCTGCCACCGGCAAGTGCCGGTTACCACCCTTGGGCACGTAACGAAAGGCGAACTGCGCATCGACGACGCCTCGTTCGGCTTTGTCAACGACATGAAAGAAATATACGACAACGTTCTGGAAAAATACTTGCAATGAAGGAAGGCAGTTGTTACGATCTCAGCGTAACAAAAAACGCATGAGCCATCCTCTCGACAAAAGCCCCGAGCGCATCGCCGCCATGTTCGACGACATTGCGCCACACTACGATTTCCTCAACCACTTCCTCTCGCTGAATATTGATAAATGCTGGCGACGAACCTTGACACGCCGCATTGCCCGACGGCATCCCGCCTCTATCTTAGACGTTGCCACCGGCACCGGCGATTTGGCTATCGCCCTCCACCGCCGGACGGCCGCCGCCGTAACCGGCATTGACATTTCCGAAGGAATGCTGAATATTGCAAAACGGAAAACGCAAAACCTCGCAAGGAGAACTGCCAAGCCCCCTAACCCCCAAAAGGGGAACTGCCCACTGCCCGGTGCCTTTGTTCCCCCTTTGGAAATTAGAGGGCGCTTTAACTGGCTACTGGCCTCCGCCGAAGCGATGCCTTTCCTCGACGGCTCGTTCGATGCGGTAACCGTCGCTTTTGGCGTGCGCAATATCGACAACCTTGCCGCCGGTTTGCAGGAAATGTACCGCGTGCTGAAACCCGCCGGCGTCGTGGCCGTCCTCGAATTTTCGACGCCAACCGCCTTTCCCGTCAAGCAAGCGTACCGGTTTTATTTTCATTATGTGCTGCCGGCAATTGGACGGTTATTCTCCAAACACCGGACAGCATACCGTTACCTGCCGGCGTCGGCAGACGCCTTTCCAACCGGCGATACCTTCGTAAAACAACTGCAGCAAGCCGGCTTTACAGATGTGCAAAGCAAGCGCCTGTCGTGGGGGATTGCGATGTTGTATGAAGGCGTGAAGCGTAAGGCGTCCCGTTAGGGGCGGAATGGAGCAGGGAACGATGCTCCAACACCCGCCTTGTCCTCCTCCCCCGGCAATATTCAATCGTCAATTGTAATGTCTTGATTGGGGCAAGTGTAGGCGTTATCGCATCTAAAGTTTAGAAAATTTATACATTTAGTCCTTAAATTTTCAACCTATAAAGGTACTAAAGCACGTTGTGCACAAGGGAAAAAAAAATCAACTTTGTATTGTGAAAAAACGGGGTGTACATTAGCAGTCCACAATCCATTTAAATAGCGAATCTTCATATCCTTGTACTTGTGATGAGTATGTATGATTAGTATTTAAAAAAATGAATTGTCTGATTAAAAAAACATGTCTTTTAATGCTCGTTCTTTTGAGCTTTCCCCTCCTGATAACCGCACAGCCGGCGCAATCGCTGGTCGCCCGTAACGATACCGTTCGTACAGGTCCTCTCTGCACTGTGAAAGAAAATATTGTGCTCAACGACGACATTCCCTTCGACCAGTATTCGTGGAAGCTGCTGACCACTTTGGATTCGACGACACAGGGCGTAGCCGTACAACAGGGCGATTATTTCATTTTTACGCCGAGCGCCGCCTGCCGCAACACGTCGTTCAAACTGACCTATGCCATCACTTCCCATCATTACAACGATACGGCTGAGATTGTCATCATCGTATCGAACTACAACAGTCCGGTCAATGTGGTCCCGTCCGACATCAGTTGTACGGACGATGTGCAATCGGGCGTAACCTTCAGGGTGCACGAGAAGTTTAGAAATACAACGCTTGCGCTGGACGGTTTTTCGATGCCGCTGGTAGGCGATATTAATGGCAACGGGAAGCCCGATATTATTGTGTTGGGCTTGGGAAGAAACTCCGGCTTCACAATCGGCGACGATTTGTCGGCGCGTGTGTGGTATGTACATGTTTTCGACGGGCAAAGCGGAGAACGCACATGGTCGATCAATTTGGGTACAGAACCCGCCGGCAGTACGCTGACGTCGGTAACCAGCCTGAATCATCCCGGTATTACGACAAGTATCGACGAATCGCTCGACCAGTTTCAGCTGCGATACGACCCGCGGCATAACTCGCCGGGGCATTTGGCCATTGCCGATTTGGATAATGACGGTCTGGGTGAGATTGTAGTTGTCGAATGCGGCAATTTGGGCAAAATCTATGCGCTTAAACCGGAGATAGATGCCCAGCGGAATATCACCGGCTTTACGGTTTACTGGTATGGAAATAATCAGGGCGCTTCGTATTCCTATAAAACGCCGGTAACGGGCAACCACGAGGTATTTGGCGCCGGTATCCCGTATATCGCCGATTTAAACGCCGACGGCGTACCCGAAGTCATTATCTACAATAAAATATTCCATGGCCGGACGGGTCAAATTCTCTGTCATCTGGAAACATTAAACAATTTCGACTTCCCTACAGCTTCCAACATCAGTACGATTCGTAACAACTATGCTTACGTAGGGCGTCGTCCGCGAGCGGCGTGGCGCGATAGCCATATTCACTGTATGGTCATTGCCGATATGAACAACGACGGTATCATGGATATCGTCGCCGGCAGCAAGGTCTATGTAATGAAGGATGACAACGGCGTGCCGGCGTTGGATTATATTATTCATGGTCCTTCGAGTGTCAAAACGCAGCGGGGATCGGGCGAGGTAGAGACGTATGTGACGGATGGTTTTACGTCGGTCGCCGATATTGACATGGACGGCATGCTGGACGTGATTGTGCTGGCGCCGGCAGTCGACGGATTAAATGAGGCGACAAGGAATATCCTTTATGTATGGGACCCCCTGCACGACCCGACGACGGCAAAGGCAGCCGTGTATTTATATACACGCTCAACTACAGGCACGATGTCGTTCCCGTTTGTGGGCGATATTAACGGACAGTTGGACAATTATGCGGGCGACAAACGGCTACCCGAAATATGCTTTAACGGCGGGCGCTTTTATACATCCCATGCCGACGCTTCCCAGATTGCATTTCATCCCCTGTCGGCTACGGCCCTGACCGCCGGAGGTATTACCGGCGCATCCAACACACGCGGATTTAATTATGACCCGAATGAGTACGTAAGGGGACACATCGTAGGGTTTACCTATCATGCCAACCCGGACGGCAGTACGCCCCTGCATCGTCGCTTAAAATTAGCATGGGCGATGGAGCATAACGACATGTCGTCGAGCACGGGCATTACCATGTTCGATTTCGATAACGATGATATAAAAGAATTATGCTATCGGGATGAAAATTCCGTAAGAGTCATTTCTCCCGGATTAAAGACCTATATCACCAATACGGAGAATACAGGCGCAATTCGTTTTAAACAAAGCAATATTAAATCCTATACCGGCTTTGAAGCGCCGGTCATTGCGGATGTGGATATGGACGGCAGCGCAGACATCGTAACCCTTGTCTATCCTGATACCGAATCAAACGGACAGTCCAAAGGCTACATTTACGTATATGAATATGAATCGGGATCGGACAAATGGGCGCCCTGTCCGCCGGTATGGAATCAGACGATTTATTTCCCGTTGCAAATTAATACAGACCTCACCGTGCCGGCCAAACCGCAACCCATGCTCACGCCCTATACCGACCGGTACGGAAACACCATCTATCCCTATAACGGGCAATGGATACAGCAGCCGATAGTTCGGGAGGGTTCGCATTATTCGCCGATAATGCGGCAGCCTAATATGACCCTGCACAACATGAGTATCCAAATAGAGAGTCAAACGAAGGCTGTAGTTACGTTGACGATCAGCAACCGGGGCAGTGCGTCCGTCAATTCCCAGACGCCTATCACGTTTTATGACGGCGGACTGATGGGCATGGACATCGGCAGCGGCGCGACAGTCATCAAAACCGTGCAAACAGGCATCGATATTTTCCCGGGTGAGAAAGTAATCCGCACGTATGAATTGGCCGGCGACTTCTACAATAAATTAGTATGGGCGCGGTTAGTCGACGATTCGATTAGCTTCCCCGCCGCAGGGTATGACGAATGCGATATGTTGGACAATGTGTTTTCGGCGATCGACTGCCCCGACCTTATTTATTATATTACCTCCTCGACCGGCGAGGATATATTGTGCGATACCACCCACATCGTATTAACGGCTACGGCGGTCAACCCGCCCGGTACGCCCGTGTACCAATGGTATCGTAACGACCTGCCCATGCCCGGAGAAACCAGTCAAACGTTGAGCACTGCCCTTGCCGGCGACTATAAGTGTTATGTGGTCGATAATATTTGCCGCGACTTCTCTTCGATCAAAA
The DNA here is from genome assembly GCA_031259805.1 of Prevotellaceae bacterium. Taxonomy (GTDB): domain Bacteria; phylum Bacteroidota; class Bacteroidia; order Bacteroidales; family UBA932; genus JAIRKX01. The sequence goes on from JAIRKX010000058.1 coordinate 8,014, forward strand.
CATTAGTCCGAAGCACGTCCATCGCCCGTACCGATTATGCAGGCGTCATCGAGGAAACGCCGACAACGATCGACGTCTTAGCTAACGACAGTATCTACTGTGCCCTGACGCCGGTCATCGCCGTGCCACCCGTGAACGGCACGGCGTCGATGGCCGACGACAAGATTTACTATACGCCGAACCATAACTTTACCGGACTGGATTCGCTCCGGTATAGCATCGACGATACACACGCGATGGTCTACATCCACGTATCTCCTTTCCCGGATAATGTGACGAATGCCCATTGTTTTTCCGATCCTCCGACGGCGTCGTGGAGCATCGGCACAGGGCGAAACGCCGGCTCCAGCATTACCTCGCTATACCAGTCGGCGCTGGTGGGCGACTTAGACAGCGACGGCTATACCGAAGTCCTGGTGCCTAAAGAATCTGTAGGGACAAGCTGGCGGGCGGGCTATCAGACGAACGGCCTCAATATTTACAGCATGAATACAGGCCCCATCACAACCATCACTACCGCCCTGTACGCTACATCCGACTTAGGCCCGGTGGGTATTGCCAAAGCACGCGCGTCCGACACTGAGGCGCTCATTGTCATAGCGGCGGCCAACGGTTTCCTGTATGCGTATAACAAAGCCGGCCAGCAGCAGTGGCGATCCAATGCCAAATATATGACCCAACCGATACCAGCCGGATACAGCTATCAGGCGGGAGCGGTCGGCTTTGCCGATTTCAACGGCGACGGCAATGCCGAAATATACATTAAGGACAAGATATTCGATTTGAGATCCGGCGTGTTACTGCTTACCCTGAGCGACGAGCTCAGTATGATTTGCGATTTGAGTACAGCCGTCGCCGATTTCGACCATGACGGCACACAGGAGATGGTCATACGGGGGAAGGTCTACAAAATTCACCTTACTAACCGGACGGGTACTACGGGGAACAGTTTCTCGCTTTGGCGGCAGGTTGCCAACAATCCGCATCCCAATAGCGGGCAGGCTACCATCCTTGCCGACTTCGACCTTAACGGGAATTTGGACGTCCTCGTACATGACAAAAGCTGGTTCTACATTTGGGATCCCTACACCGAACAGGTGAAGATCGATCAGATTAAAGGCACGAATTATGAGGGAACAGGATGCCCCACGATCGGAGATATCGACAACGACGGCTATCCCGAGGTCATCTATTCCGGCGTCCGGCATATTACGGCATGGGACATCGACGGGCAATCGGCAGCAACCGTCAAGTGGCGCCTAACTACAGGCGACGCATCGGGATACACCGGCCTCTCACTATTCGATTTCAATCAGGATAACTTCCTCGAGATAGTCTACCGGGACGAAACGCGGCTACGCATTCTCAATGGCAGCAGCACCGCGACCATTACCACCGACTTGGCGTCGATCAACTGTACCTCGGGCACGCAGGGCGAGTATCCGGTCATTGCGGATGTGGATCGCGACGGGCAGGCCGAGATTATTATTACCGGAGGACTGTATAGCGCCTCGGCGCCGGCGACCGGCAATATCCGTATATTCAAAGCCGGCGCCGGAGACACATGGGCGGCGGCACGCAAGGTATGGAACCAGTATGCGTATAACAGCCTCGGGGTAAATGACGATTTAAGTATTCCGACAGCGCCGATCAACCCGGCGGCCGTCTTCCCCGGTAAGGACAGGCAAACAGGTACGGCCGACGATGTGCGTCCCTACAATGCCTTCCTGCAACAGCAAACCCAACTGGACGAGTACGGAAATCCCGTATGGCTGACGCCGAATGTAACCATGGTCGCCGCACCGTCGTTCCATTACCATGCCGTGCCGGATTCGATGCAAATCCGTATCACCATTACCAACGACGGGAGTGCGTCGTTGATGGCGCCTTTCTACATCACGGCCTACGCCAATACTGTTGTCGCGGCAAACAAGCTGGCGACGGGCAGTTATACCGTTCCCCTGCGCGCAGGCGACACCCTGCAGGCTATGCTTTGGATTACGAACATGTCGACCCTCCAGACGCTCGACTCGATCGTCCTCCGGCTAAACGACAAAGGCAATGCCGCCTACGACCAGTTGGAGTGCCACTATACGGACAACGAAACCGCCTACCCGGCGTCATCCCTCCTGATGGCGCAGAACGATTATGTAACGGTTATCAGCGATACGATCAACATCCGTCCGCTGGAGAACGACTCTATCCCGACGTCCTGCCGCCCCGCCTGGGGCGTTATCTCCCCAAGCGGCGCACCCAGATACGGCACGGTAACCGTCAACGCCGACAGCTCGCTTAGCTATATACCGACAGCCCATTTCACAGGCATCGACTCCATCGGCTACTATGTTAAATGCAATGCCGACAGCAGTACGGCGCGGATCTACATCATTGCCGATAAACCGCTGTCGCAAAATTATACCGCCTGCGCCGGCGCTTCGATTACCATCGGATACACCGCCCTGCCCGGCGTAAAGTACTACTGGTTCGCTACGGACACCGGCGCCGTACCTGTCGCCATCGGCAATACCATGGTCATAACGAAGAATACGGCGGCGCTCCAGTCCTGTTGGGTCGAAATGCATTATAAGAAGCTGGTATCGTCACGATATCGGATTGATTTGGCATTGAGCGATAATTGCGGAAGCATAACCCCCGTCGGATGTATGATTACCGGCACACTGATCTTCAAGGAAGACTTTGGCGGCAACAGCCGCTCCGATCCTCATACCAAAGCATCGGGAATCCCGCAGGTAGTCAACTATACCTACACTCCGAACCTCCACATACAAGGCGGGTACACCATCAGCAAAATGTCTGATAAGTATAACAACGAGAAATGGTACAAAACCATCCGCGACCACACCTTCCCCAACGACGGTGAGCGGGGGTATATGATTGCCTTCGACGCCACCAACAGCGCCGGACAGTTTTACGAACACCGGATCGACGGCCTCTGTGCAGGGACTAAACTGTACTTCTCCACCTGGATTACCAGCCTGCTCGCTACTGCCACAAAGATACACCGGGCTAACCTGATATTCATCCTCGAAGACTTGCAGCAGAACACACTGGCGCAGTATTACACCGGTAACATACCCGACGACGATCCGCGATGGAGAAACTACGGCTTCGGGTTCACCGTGCCGGAGGGACAGTCGTCGGTCAAGCTGCGGATAGTAAATAACGGCACAGGCTCCGACGGCAATGACTTTGTGATGGACGACATCGAAATACGCCTCTGCGCACCGGCCATACAGGTCAGCGGAAAGGTTGACACCGCCCTCTGCGCCGGTAATCCGATATCCTTCAATGGCGCTTATACCGACGACGGCACCTTCGGCAACGAGCTTGCATGGCGTTGGGAACACAACGCGACCGGACGGCTGCAAGTGGACAGCGACTGGTCGACCATCTCCGGTACGGAAGGCCACACGACCGCCGGTCATGCGGAGTCGACCTATACGATTACCGCCACCACGCCCGCCCACACAGGATACTACCGGATGGTCATAAGCCGTCCGGCCACCATCGATGCAGCCAAATGCAAGGCCGCCTCGCCCGTCCGGCACATTCACGTAGACTCGCTCCCCGCCCCGCCCGTCATTCAGGCCGCCACACCCGTATGCACCGGCGAGGAACTGCTATTCTCCGTGCCCCCGCTCTACAACGCCTGCGAATGGCGCGACAATAACCCTTACGGGAATCCTGCCGGCACTACCACCTACATCATCAAACGAACCACCGGCTCGCATACGCAGGTAGTGCGCGTACAAAACCTTGTCGGCTGCTGGAGCGCTTACTCCGCCCCGTCCACCGGAATCATAACCAACGCCTCCGTCCCGTTGCCGGTGAAAGTAACCAGCCTCCATGCAGACTTTGCCGCCGCCCC
>JAIRKX010000053.1 GCA_031259805.1 Prevotellaceae bacterium
AATAAAACAATTGTCAAAAATATGGATACATATCAAAGTTATAAATTAAATAATAATATAAGGATGCAATATTTTTATAATCACACTATTATTAGTATACCATCGTTGCAACAAAGCCTCTTATCCTTCAAATTTACGCCTTTTTTATGCACACTGCAAATATAGGATGACGCGCTTTGGGCTGCGCCCTCACAATGACGGTAGGTGCGGGTATGAGGAGATTCCTCCTGCTTCGTTCCTCGCAGTTCGGAATGACGGCCGCTCTCTCCCGTTAAAAGCGGCCGTCATTCCGAGCGGAGCACCCGCAGGGTGCGGAGGGAGGAATCTCTCGACCGGAGCGCACCCGCAGAGGATTTTACTTCGATGCCGCTTCACTACGGGTTTTGTAGACACGGATCACCCGGAGATATTTATCAATACGCGCTATCGTCAAGTACAGATTGAAGAGTAGGGGATTTTTTCGGGGGTGTATTGCCTGCGACGATGATGACAATTTCGCCTTTCGGCGCATTCATGGAATAGTGAGTAATGAGGTCGGCCAGCGTGCCGCGGTTGTTTTCTTCGTGTATTTTCGTCAGCTCGCGCGCTATGCAGGCGCGGCGGTTGTTGCCGAAAACTTCTGCCAGCTGTGTGAGGGTTTTTATCAGGCGGACGGGCGCTTCGTAAAAAACCATAGTGCGTTTTTCGTCTTGCAGTTGCTTGATGCGTGTGATGCGGCCATTCTTGAGCGGCAAAAAACCTTCAAAACAAAAGCGGTCGCAAGGCAGGCCGGAATTTATCAGCGCGGGGACAAAGGCGGTCGCCCCGGGCAGGCATTCCACTTCAATGTTGTTGGCGATACAAGTGCGTACCAGCAGGAATCCGGGGTCGGAGATACCCGGCGTGCCGGCGTCGCTCACCAGCGCTACCCGACAGCCAGTGGTAATCCTCTTGACGATGGCGTTGACAGTATGGTGCTCGTTGAATTTATGGTGCGATACAAGGGGCGTATGGATGGCGTATTTATTGAACAGCACCGATGTTTTGCGCGTATCTTCGGCCAGTACCATATCTGCTTCGGCCAACACGCGCAAGGCTCGAAGTGTAATATCTTCGAGATTTCCGACGGGCGTAGGTACTATGAATAACGCACTCATCGGGACATGTAGCGGCGAATCAGCAGGCTGCCGAATTGTTTTGCAGCATGGCTGTTCCGGTTTGCATCGTTCAATACGGAGATCGAAAAATACGTCTGCGCTTCTTCCAGCCCGCTCATATTATCTAACCGCACCACGGTTTTGGAAAATTCTTTTTCGTTGTTGTTAAACAGTTCCCGTATAAAAATAAACTTGTCATTTAGCCCGATAGCTTCGGCGAGGTTATTTATGGGGGTATACAGTACCGGCTCGTCCTTGTCGTAGGTCGAAAATTTATTGAATAGCGAAGGATACGGCGTGGTCTGCTTCGAATGTGCGGCACGTTCCGGTTTGACCGGCTGTTTGACCGGCTGTTTTTCTGTCGGTATTTCCTGTGGTATTTCTTCCGGCGTCGACGATATATCCTGTGGCGCTGCCGTGTCGGGCACGGTACGTACAGGCGCTGTTTCCAACGCTTGCGATTGGCTTTCGTCCGGCAGCGCTGTTGGTTCGGGGACGAGGGGGCGCACGGTCAGTTTTTCGTGCAATTTATCTACCGCCGCTAAAATTTCCTGTAAATCTTTTTTCAGTTTATCCGTTTTGTCGGCAGGCATTGTATTTGCTGCGCTACGCTCCTCAGCAATACTATTGACCATCCACACATTCGACAGGATTTGCACAAGCATTCCGGTCACTTTTTTTTGCTCATCGGCATCAATAAACGGCTTTGCCTTCCACGATTCTATAAGCGTCTTCACCTCTCCAATGACAAACAATGCGTAATCAATAATTTTGATATTATCCATTTTTTGTATTTTTGTAAAAAATTAATTCCTTGCAAATATACGCAAAATGTTTTTAGAAAGCGCAAAAAAATCGGGATGGGTTGAAGTTATTACGGGTTCGATGTTTTCGGGAAAAACCGAAGAACTTATCCGTCGCTTGAAACGCGCTCAATTCGCCAATCAAAAAGTCGAGATATTTAAACCGCAAATTGACACCCGCTATGCACAAGCCGAAGTGGTGTCGCACGACGCCCACGCGATTCGCTCAACGCCCATACCGTCGTCGAGCAATATGCTGCTGCTTACCGGCGACGTCGAGGTCATCGGCATCGACGAAGCGCAGTTTTTCGATGAATACCTGGTGTCGGTGTGTATGCAATTGGCCGGGCGCGGCATTCGTGTCATCATTGCAGGGCTTGATATGGACTATACCGGTAAGCCTTTCGGCGTTATGCCGCAACTGATGGCTATTGCGGAATATGTGACGAAAGTCCATGCCATCTGCGTGCGTTGCGGCAACCTCGCCCACCATTCGCATCGCCTTTCCGACAACGACCGGTTAGTTGTCCTCGGCGAAAAAGATGTGTACGAACCGCTGTGCCGGCACTGCTTTAATAAAATTACAAATTACAAATTATAAATTATAAATATTATGAATGAGCAAGGAATGCCCTATGTGATATCGAATATTCAAAATCTAATTTCCAAATTCAAGAATCAAAAAATCCACGTTGAACGATCGGTGGATGTTTTAGTGATTGGAAGCGGACCGGGCGGATACGTAGCGGCTATACGGGCGGCGCAGTTAGGATTTAAAACGGCGGTGGTCGAACGCGCGGAGGTGGGCGGTATCTGCCTGAATTGGGGATGTATCCCTACCAAATCGTTACTCAAAAGCGTGCAGGTGTTGCATTATGCCAAACATGCCGCCGATTACGGCATTCGCCTAAGAGACGCCGCGACGCCCAACACTTCCAAAATCGTTACTCGTAGCCGAAAAGTGGCCGCCGACATGAGAGGGGGCGTAGAATATCTGTTGAAGAAAAATAAGGTCGAACTCATCCGCGGCACGGCGGTGTTCAATGCCGACAAGAGCGTTACCGTTACCGCCGCCGTCGAACGGCAGACGCTACGTGCGCAACATACGATTATTGCTACGGGGGCTCGCGCCAACAGCTTGCCCTTTGCCCCGATCGACGGGAAAAAAATCATCGATTACCGCACGGCGCTGATGCCGGCGGCGCCTCCACAAAACATGGCCGTTATCGGCTCCGGTGCTATCGGTTGCGAGATGGCGTGGTTCTTCCATAGCATAGGGACGGAGGTTACGTTGATTGAAGCCATGAACGCCGTCGCTCCGCTGGAGGACGCTGATGTGTCGGCGCAACTGTCGCGCTCGTTCCGCAAAGCGGGAATAAAGGTGATGACCTCCGCGCGGGTCGTTCGTGCCGACACGTCGGGCGTGGGCTGCACGCTCATAATCCGGACGAAAAAAGGCGAAGAAAAACTGTGGGCTACTGCGGCGCTGTCGGCAACGGGTATTACCGCCAACATCGAAGACATCGGGCTGGAAGCGGCCGGCGTGACAGTCGAGCGGGGACGGATAAAGGTCGATGAGTATTTCCGCACCAGCGTAGAAGGCGTCTATGCTATTGGCGACGTCATTGCGACGCCGGCGTTGGCGCATGTTGCATCGGCCGAAGCAGTCGTGTGCGTAGAACATATGGCCGGCCGGCCCGTATCGCCCATCGACTACGGCAACATCCCGACCTGCATGTATGCCGTGCCCGAAACGGCCTCCGTCGGGTTGACCGAAATGGCCGCCCGCGAAAAGGGCTACGAGGTACGCATCGGTAAGTTCCCATTCACGGCATCGGGCAAAGCGGCAACAGCCGGCGACAAGGAAGGCTTTGCGAAATTAATCTTCAATGCCGCCGATGATACCCTCCTCGGCGCGCACCTTGTCGGCGCTAATGTAACCGAAATGATTGCCGGCCTTGTAATCGCCCGTCGCCTGCGCGCTACCGCCCGCGACATCATCTACGCCATCCACCCGCACCCATCGATGAGCGAAGCTATCATGGAAGCGGCAGCAAATACGCATGGAGCAATGATTAATAGTTTTGCGTAAAGCGTTCGCATCTCACCTCTCGCTTAACAAATAAAGAAATGGATTTTTCAGGGCAATTATTATCTTGGTACAAGGCGAATAGCCGCGACCTGCCTTGGAAACATACTGCCGACCCCTATAAAATATGGCTGTCGGAAATTATTCTGCAGCAAACACGCGTGGAACAAGGTATACCTTACTACATGCGGTTTAGGGAGCGTTTTCCTACAGTCGAGGCGCTGGCAGCCGCGCATATTGACGAAGTGCTGCGGCTATGGCAGGGATTGGGCTACTATTCGCGGGCACGTAATCTCCATCTTACCGCACAACAGGTAGTGGAACAGTACCGGGGCATTTTTCCCACGACTAATCAGGGGCTGTTGGCATTGAAAGGCATTGGACCCTATACGGCGGCGGCGATTGCGTCGTTTGCATGGAACGAACCGATACCGGCTCTCGACGGCAATGGCTACCGCATCCTTTCACGCGTATTCGGCATAGAAGCACCGCCGGATACGCAACGCGGCAAAAAACAATTTACCGAAGTGGCTGCTGAACTGCTTCCGCCGAAGCATGCCGGGGCATTCAATCAGGCGTTGATGGATTTCGGCTCGATGGTATGTACGCCCAGGCCCGTATGCGACAGATGCCCCCTGCAAAGCGGCTGCTATGCCTTCGCTCGCCGCGCGATTGAATTATTCCCTGCCAAACGCAGGCGGATAACGGTGCGGGCACGTTATTTCCATTACTTGTACATCCGCCGGGGCGCCTTCACCTTCATTCGTAAACGTACAGGAAAAGATATCTGGCACAGCCTCTACGAATTTCCGCTGATAGAAACAGACCGGGCAATGAGCGCTAAGAAACTGTTTGCAACGCCCGAATGGAAAGCGCTATTTGCGCAGCATCCGGAGCACATTAACCGGATATCGAGCGCCCTGAAGCACCAACTCTCGCATCAGACAATCCATGCCGTTTTCTATACGATAGATATTACCGAAACGCCGGAATGGATAGCCAACGAATACTTGCAAATCAGGCAGGATGACCTTGATGAATATTCGATGCCGAGATTGTTGACGCTGTTTTTGGAGAATAAGCCTACTCTCTCTAAGTCGTGCAGCGACGATACTTAGGCGCTCATAATTTTCAACTCTTAGTTCAAATTTGATTTATTCCCCTTGAATCTGCACTTTCTATTTGGGGACTGCAATCCATAATCCAAGACCTACTCTTCATCCATCCGGAGGTCTTCATCCATCTGGAGGTCTGTCGGGGAGTGGAGGTTTTTGTCGACAAATTGCGGGGGAGCATCATCCTTTTCATCGACGGTGCGGGGGTAGCTTTTGCGGGGCAGTTCATCGTCCGTTTCAACGAAAGTCAGGCGTAGCGCACGGTTGCTATGGGTATCGAAGACGTAAAAGAGGGCTTTCTCGCCACGCGCAATCAAGGCGTCGATAGTAATCTCGTCCATCGAACCGTGGCCGAAATCGAATAGCCCGTATTTCTTCAGCGCCTTGCCGGTCTTATCTTTTACATGAAAAAAGACGATCTGGTCGGGCGCATAATTTAAGTCGTTTACAATGTGCTCGTGAAAATCATAGAGCGTGTTCTCGCCCCGTAATTCGTAGATACGGAAAAAGGTTTTGGAGGCGTCGAATGTTATTTTAAATCGGTAGATCATAGTTGTTGAGTTGCTTATTTGTTGATTTATTTTCCCCGCAGGTAATTCTTAATTCCTAATTCATTTAGCCAGCGCATGGTGTCCGTTCCGTCGGCATAGTCGTGCAGGGGAGGACGCTGCGCTGTGCCAAAGGTACAAAATTTATTGTTAACCGGTACGCCGGCGACGATGCATTGTGTTTGTTCGTTTTGTCGGGCAATTGTTTCAAGCGCGTCGGACAGGCGTTTGTAATAGCCGAAATGGACTACTGCCGGCGGTGCATCCGGCGTATTTTCTTCGTACAATAACGCCGCTGTCGCATCAATAAACGGGCAATCGTTCATCGTCAGAATAGCTTTCCGGTAACGGTAGTTGTGGTCGTATCCGGCGTGCCGGCGTATGTCCGCACAGGCGGCGAGGGCGGCAGTGAGGGGTTGCAGGTCGTAGCCTTCGGGAATGTACAGCTGCGATACATTCCGGCATCCTAATCCGAAATAGGCGAGGATGTCGTCGGTCAACGCTTGTAGTTCGCAGGGCGTTTCACGGCCGGTGAGCAAAGCCACGCTCCGGCGGTTATGACGTATCAGCGCCGGCATTGTGCGCCGGTCGTCGGCGGACGTGGCGGCCAGCTTTCCGAAATGCCACGCGGTGGCATCCGATCCTGTGGCTATGAATGCATGCACGACGTCGATCGGCAACGTGTCTACGAATGTGATGCGGCAGCGCCATGCCGGATTGATTGCGATCAGCCGTTCGGCCAGCGCCGGCAATAAAAACCGGTCTTTGTGCGATAGCTTGCCCGCAAACAGATTCCCGGAGGCCAGCACGCATAAGAAGTCGTGAAAACCGACCAACGGGATGTTACCGGCCATCACCACGCCTACCGTTTTCGGCATGTCCGTTACGGTGTAGGCGCGTAGCCACTGCGTCAACTTCGACGCGTCCAGCATATCTTCTGCAATAGTTGTCAACATACGACGGATAGTCGTTTCCGTAAACCATGCGTTGGCTGCGATGCTCTTTTGTACGGCTACGGCTAACGCCGAACAGTCCCCGCTTGCGTGTAAATACGCCGCGATGTACTCCCCTAAGGCCGAAAAATCCCGTATGTAATGAGTGATGAAAATGGATGAAAGGATGAAAATAGTGATGTGTTATTTATTTTTCCGCGTCTTTGCGCCTCTGCATTCAACAATTTTTAAACGCAGAGGCAGATGCGGAGGCGCAGAGATTCTTAATTCACCTCACGATTGTCATTTCGTCGATCAGGTGGGTGGCTCCGGCAAATTTGTCGATGATGAACAGTACATAACGGATATCGACATTGATGCATCGTTGCAGGTCGGGTTCAAAGGCAATATCGCCGCTCATAGCTTCCCAGTTGCCGTCGAAGGCTGTGCCGATCAGTTCGCCCCGGGCATTGAGCGCCGGACTGCCCGAGTTGCCGCCGGTAATGTCGCCGTTGAAAATAAAGTTGACGGGCATCTCGCCATTCATTCCATACTCGCCAAAATCGCCACGGAGGTAGAGTTCTTTCAGCTTTTCGGGCACGACAAATTCCCAATTGTCGGGGTTTTCCTTTTCCATGACGCCTTTCAGGGTGGTCAGGTAATGGTTGGTAACGCCGTCGGCCGGTCGGTAGCTTTTCACCTGTCCATAGGTTAGGCGCATGGTGAAATTCGCATCGGGATAGAAGGCTTTGTCGGGATTCATTTCCATCAGACCGGCCATGTAGAGGCGCGCTCCTTTAGCGGCTTGCTCGTTGTAGGGAGCTATTTCGTTGCGCAGCGCCCCGGCTTCTTTCGATATGGCCAATGCCAGCGCAAATACCGGATCGTTTTCCAGCGCTTTGAGGCGCGCTTTTGCGTTGGGGTTGTTCAGCCATGCTTTGAATGCTGTGCTGTCGGTGAAGAAGGAGCGCCGGAAGAGGTCGTCGGTGAATTTTCCGAAATCGTCTTTGTATTTCTTTTTTATAAACGGGAATAATGCCTTTCTGTTTACGGAGGAGAATAATGCATTCGCGCTTTGGGGTTCCAGTTCAGTATACAGTTCGAACATGGCGGCCGATACTTTGCGGTCGGTCGGGGCATTGTAGTCTTTGTAGAACGATGCGAAGCGGGGCATAATGGTAAGAGGGAATTGTGCGATGTACGTAGAATCTTGCGCGCTTTTACGATCGCTTTTCAGGCGGTTGTAATAGGCGGTCAGGCGCTGGGCAAAGCCGATGATTTCAGCGCCGCGAGTCAGGCATTCATTGAGGTTTATCAATGCCCGCTGCGCTTGCTCGCGTCCCTCGACCGCCCGACGAATCAGGTCGAGCGCCTCGCCGTATCGCTGTATCCGTTGCGGGTCGGCATTCACCCATTTGGTAAATACGGCTTCTTGTGCGCGTTTGCGGTCGACAATATGCAGTTGCTTCAGGGCTTTATTCATCCCGATGGAATTTTTCCAGTAATTGCTCGAACCGGCATACTTCGAGGCATACTGAATACGCACTTTCGGGTCGGTCTGCATGTCTTCCATCATTATTTCCTGAAGGACGCCGCGTATTTTAATGCGTGCGGCATTCGAGACGTTCATCCGTTCATCGACCTGCCATGAGGTGTAATAGCGCGAGGTGCTGCCCGGGTATCCCATGACCATGGCAAAGTCATCGGGCTGTACGCCGGCCAGCGAGATGGGAAAATAATGTTTGGGGATGTAGGGGACGTTGTCGGGCGAGTAGGAGGCGGGGTTCCCGTCCTTGTCGGCATAGATGCGGAAGAGGGAGAAATCGCCCGTATGACGCGGCCACATCCAATTGTCGGTATCCGCGCCGAACTTTCCGATAGACGACGGTGGCGCACCTGCCAGCCGTACGTCAGGGTAGGTGATATAGACCACTTTATAATACGCATTTCCGTGAAAAAAAGATTGTACCGTAGCGACCCGGTGTACTCCCTGCTTACCTTCCAGCGTGATCTTCGCGGTTATTTCCCGAATTTTCGCCTGCTTTTCCTTTTCGGTCGTCAGCGAATCGAGTGCGGGAATAAACCGGTCGCTCACGTCGGTAATGCTTTCGAGGAAGGAAACGAAGAGACCGGGCGACGGGATTTCGTCGGCCGTCGTCTGCGCCCAAAAGCCGTCTTGCAGATAGTCGTGTTCGACGCTACTATGTTGCTGGATGTAACTGTACCCGCAATGATGATTGGTCAGCAGCAATCCGCTGCTTGAGATCAGCTCTCCGGTACATCCGCCGCCGAAAATCACCACCGCGTCCTTCAGGCTGGTGTGGTTGATGCTGTAGATTTGTTCGGCCGTCAACTGAAGGCCTTTGTCGTGCATGTCCTGCATGTTCAGTTGTTCGATAAGCGGCAAGAGCCACATACCCTCGTCGGCGCGCGCGGGAAATACGGCCGTCAACGCCCAGAATAAAATCAAAAAATAAGGTGTACGCATAAATGTATAAAGTATAAAATATACACAAAGATAAAAAATAATGAGCAATGCACAATGCACAGGAGGCAGAGGGCAGGGGGCGACAATACCCTGTGGCTGCCTAAGCGCGAAGCGGCTGCCATAACTAAATCCTCCCCTTACCAATCAACGAACCAAAAAAGAACGCAGGTCAAAATATATAATTTTTGCCTTTTGCTGTTTGGGTACTTAAATTTAATTATTTACCTTTGCATTTTACTTCCGGTAAGTAACATTATCAGAAGTAAACTTAAAGTCCTCT
>JAIRKX010000129.1 GCA_031259805.1 Prevotellaceae bacterium
CCCGCCTGTCGGCACCCCCGCCAGCGGGGGAGAGCTACGCAGGTCTTGCCGTGTAAAGGCTGCCGCCGCATGGCTGTCCCCCGCTGGCGGGGGTGCCCGTAGGGCGGGGGTGGACAGGACAGCTGGCGGGGGTGGACTTTTCATTTCTACCAACATACCGTGCCTAACGGCACGGCGGGATGGCGCCGGCATCCGTTTTCTACCAACATACCGTGCCTAACGGCACGCTTCTTTATTTCCCTTCCGTCGGTTCTAATTGTTAATTTGGCTCAATCTTCTTTAGTTAAATGTGTCAGCCCTGGATATGTGTATTGTCTATTTGTCAATTAAAAAATAATCCCTATTTTTGTAGCATAAAAAATAAACCCTAAATATCATACAGTATGAGTAAAGAGATTGTGATAAATGCGTTAGCCGCGCATTATGGAGCGGCGGATGCAAAAGTATTTGCAGCGCCGGGGCGCATTAACCTTATCGGAGAACATACCGACTACAATGGCGGTTATGTGTTTCCGGGAGCTATCGACAAAGGTATTACCGCCGCTATCCGTCTGAACGGGAGCGACCGGATACGCGCCTTAGCCATCGACCTGAACGAACAGGCCGAATTTGGACTGCAGGAAGAGGACGCGCCGACGCAGCAGTGGGCGCGATACATTTTTGGCATCTCCCGCGAACTGATTAAACGCGGGCTGCCTGTGGGCGGATTCGATACGGCTTTTACCGGCGATGTGCCGCTGGGCGCGGGCATGTCGTCGTCGGCAGCGCTGGAAAGCGTCTATGCCTTTGCCCTGAACCAACTGCTCGACGGACACCTCGACAAGCTCGAACTGGCCAGAGCCGGGCAGGCTACCGAACATAATTACTGCGGCGTCAAATGTGGCATTATGGATCAGTTCGCCTCCCTGTTCGGGAAAGCCGGAAACCTGATCCTGCTCAATTGCCACTCGATGGAATACCACTATTACCCCTTCCATCCCGAAGGCTACCGGCTGGTGTTGCTCGATACGCAGGTGAAACACGAGTTGGCATCGTCGGCCTACAACAAACGCCGGCAGTCGTGCGAAGCGGTGGTTGCCGCCGTACAAAAACGACATAAGGACATCGCCTTCCTGTGTGATGTAACCTTCGACATGTTGCACGAAATCAGGGATGAAATCAGCGCCGAAGAATTTCGTTGCGCCCAATACGTCGTCGGAGAAACAGCGCGCGTAAAGAACGTATGCACAGCGCTGGAACTGGGCGACTACGAAACCGTCGGCCAAATGATGTACGAAACACACTACGGCATGAGCCATCTCTACGAAGTCAGTTGCCGGGAATTAGATTCTCTGAATGACATGGCCAAAGCCTGCGGCGTAGCAGGCTCGCGCGTCATGGGCGGCGGCTTCGGCGGATGTACCCTCAACTTGGTACAGGAATCCCTCTACGACGCTTTTATCAGTTCAGTTAATACAAAATACTTTGAACAATACGGCAAAACGCCGAAAGTTTACGAAGTAGTCATTAGCGACGGCGCACGGGAACTATGTTAAATGTAAAATGAATGCATCACGCTTCACAAATTCACATGGAAATAAAACAAATTCTTTCACAGGAGCATCCGTCAGGAGAGCTCCAGTTATTTAAGATTACCAATCGTAGCGGCGCTAACGTAACGCTATGCAATATCGGCGCCGGCGTGGTCTCGATAGAAGTGCCCGATGCTTGGGACAAACTGACGGATGTAGTCTTAGGCTATAAACATATCGAAGATTATTTCGGCGACGGGCCGTGTATGGGCAAGACGCCCGGACGCTTTGCCAACCGGATAGCCAACGCCCGCTTTACGCTCAACGGCGTGGAATATAAACTGAATGCTAACGTCGGCGGCATACATCACCTGCACGGTGGCGCGAACGGCTTTGCCAACAAACGCTGGAAAGGCCGGATAGACAACGGCAGGGTACTGTTCACCTTAGTGAGTCCCGACGGCGACGAAGGCTACCCGGGCACGCTGACCGCCACCGTCTCCTACCAGTGGAAAGAAACTAACGAATTGCGCGTGGAATTGTCCGCCGAATCGGACGCCGATACGATCATAAATCTCACTAACCACACGTACTTTAACCTCAACGGCGAAAACAGCGGTTCAATCCTCGATCACCTCCTGCAAATCTACGCCACACACTGGCTGCCGGCTACCGAAGAACTGATTACGACCGGCGAAATCGCCCCGGTAGACCATACGCCGATGGATTTCACGAAACCGAAACGAATCGGACAGGACATCAATGCCGACTTTGCCGCCCTGAAAAACGGGAAAGGCTACGACAGTTGTTGGGTTGTCAATAACGCGCCTGTTGGCCAGTGGAACGCGATAGCCGTACTGCACAGCCCCCTGTCGGGAATTAAGCTCGAAGTAAGAACGACCCTGAAAGCCGTACAAGTTTACACCGGCAACTGGCTCGGCGGATCGCCCGAAAGCAAAAGCGGACGCAGCTACAACGACTACGACGGTGTAGCTCTCGAATGCCAGCAATGGCCTGATGCTCCCAACAAGCCCCACTTCCCCTCGACCGTCCTGCCCAAAGGCGAACGCTATGCACAATCGATCTCCTTTTACTTCCCTCTTGTCCTCCCAAAATAATTACATTACCTGTTCCTTTTAATTCATTAACATGAAAAAAATACGCTTCATTCTTATCCTTATCATCGGCGGCCTGTTAGGGTCGTCGTGTGGCGACAGCCGCGGGATTATTCGTCTTCCGACGCCGGCGCGCAAAGCCGGACAAACGGACGTGCTGCAACTGCGTTGCGACCCGCTGCCGGTAGTACATGCGGGCTTCATCGGCTTAGGCATGCGCGGCACGGGTGCGGTGGCGCGCATGATGGCTATCGAAGGCGTCGAAATCACCGCCCTCTGCGACCTCGAACCCTATAACCTCGAACGGGTACGCGAGTCGATAGCCGCCAACGGACGCCCTGCCGCCGCCGAATATACGGGCGATGACGGCTGGAAGCAACTCTGCGAACGCGACGACATCGACCTCGTCTATATTTGCACCGACTGGCTCTCGCATACGCCCATGGCCGTCTATGCCATGGAGCGCGGCAAGCATGTAGCCGTCGAAGTGCCCGCCGCCACATCTGTTGCCGAATGCTGGCAGTTAATCAACACCGCCGAAAAAACCCGCCGGCACTGTATGATGCTCGAAAACTGCTGCTACGACAAGTTTGAACTCGCTACGCTGAATATGGCGCAAGCCGGCGTCTTTGGCGAAATAGTACATGTCGAAGGCGCATATATCCACGACTTGCGCGAATTGAACTTCAACACGCGCCTGTCGGAGGACGGCGCTGGACATCTTATCGGCTACTGGAACTTCTGGCGCAAAAGCTACAACAGCCTCCACACAGGTAACCCCTACCCTACTCACGGACTGGGACCGGTGTGCCAAATCCTCAACATCCATCGCGGCGACCGGATGAACTATCTCGTCTCCGTATCGACCGACCAGTTCGGGATGACCGAATACGCGAAGAATCGCTATGGCGCCGACTCTCCGGAAGCCGCGCAGGAATATGCCTTAGGCGATATGAATACCACCCTTGTCCGTACCCAAAAAGGCAAAACCATCCTCATCCAGCACGACGTAACCAGCCCGCGCCCCTACAACCGCCTGCATACGGTCAGCGGCACGAAAGGGTTCGCCCAAAAGTACCCCTTCCGGCAAATAGCGCTCGACCCGAATGCCCACGCCGCCTTGCCTAAAGCGCAAATGGACTCGCTGCTGGCCGTCTACGAACATCCATTTTACAAAGAAGCCGGACGGCAGGCCGCAGAATTAGGAAGCATCGCCCACGGCGGAATGGACTATATCATGGACTACCGGCTTATTTACTGCCTGCGCAACGGCCTGCCGCTCGACGAGGACGTGTACGACGCCGCCGAATGGTCGAGCCTCGTCGAGTTGTCCGAAATATCGGTACAGAATCATGGCGCGCCCGTTGAAGTACCCGATTTCACGCGCGGCGCATGGAATAAACTGCAGGGCCTGCAATTTGCCGAATAATCCTGCCGTATGAACAACCTGAAAGAAACAGCCTCCCGTTTTACCACCGCCGGCGACATCGTAGACGTCCGGCCATTTGGCAACGGGCTAATCAACGATTCATACCGCGTATACACCGCCGGCGACACGCCCGATTACCTCCTGCAACGCATCAACCATCATATTTTTCAGGATGTCGCGATGCTGCAAAAGAACATCGAGACCGTAACGGCACATATCCGCCGGAAGCTGGCCGAGCGCGGCGAGCGGGATATTGACCGCAAAACCCTGACGCTAATCCCCGCCGACGACGGCAAAACCTACTATTTCGACGGCGAGAACTACTGGCGGATGATGTTGTTTATCCCCCGGTCGGAGTCGTACGAAAAAGTCGACCCGCTCTATGCGCGCTATGCGGGGCTGGCCTTCGGCGATTTTCAGCGTATGCTGGCCGATCTGCCCGAACCTGTCGGCGAAACGATTCCCAATTTCCATAACATGGCATTTCGCCTGCAACAACTACGCGACGCCGTGCAATCCGACGCAGCGGGGCGCGTAGCCGCCATGCGTCCGGTGATCGACGAAATCGAATGCCATGCGACCGACATGTGCCGCGCCGAACAGCTGCACTTCGAAGGCAAACTGCCCAAACGGGTATGCCATTGCGATACGAAGGTCAACAACATTCTCTTCGACGAAAGCGGCGAGGTCTTATGCGTCGTCGATTTGGATACGGTGATGCCGAATTATATCTTCTCGGATTACGGCGATTTCCTGCGCACGGCCGCCAATACCGGCGACGAGGACGACCGCGACCTGCAGCGCGTCGGGTTCAACATGGCCATCTTCCGCGCCTTTACCGAAGCCTATCTGGAGTCGGCGCGGTCGTTCCTGACCGACATCGAAATCGCCCACCTGCCCTACGCCGCCGCCTTGTTCCCCTACATGCAATGCGTCCGTTTTCTGGCCGACTACCTCAACGGTGATACCTACTATAAAATCAGGTATCCCGAGCACAATCTGGTACGTACCCAAGCGCAACGAGCCCTCTGGCAAAGCGTCGAAGCCCACCGGACGGCCATGACGGACTATATCGAAAGGCTTTTATAAACGATGAGCGACACCCGCCATTTTTCCGCTTACGCGGGATGTTCCGCAGACCTCCACAGAAGTACACATATATATATCATAAACGATGAACAGTAAATACAACATTACCCCATCGGGAGGATTGATTCCCGGCATCGAACCCGACGACATTATAAAACGATTTGAAAAATTGCCGGTCAGTATTTACGAATCCGAAGAAAAAGGCGCAGACTATGTGGCGGGGCAAATCGTTGACGCCATTAACGCCGCCACCGGTCGTGGCGAACGCTATGTGCTGGGACTGACTACCGGCAAATCGCCCGTAGGTATTTACCGGAAATTGCTGGCCGCCTACCACGCGCAGGAGGTTAGTTTCGAGCACGTGGTGGTATTCAGCCTCGACGAATTTTACCCCATAAAACCCGAAGAGCAGCAAAGCCGCAATTTCAGGATGCGCGAGGAGTTTATCAACCAAGTAAACATTAAACCCGAGCACATCCATTTTCCAAATAGCACATTGACGATGGACGAAATGACCACCTTCTGTCATTCGTATGAAACGAAAATCAAAGAATACGGTGGCATCGACCTGATGCTTTTGGGCACGGGGACGCAAGGGCAATTAGGCTTCAACGAACCCGGCTCATTCGAGAACGCCCGCACACGATTAGTCGTCTTAGGCACGGCGACACGCAAAACGCAATCGTCGCTATTCTACGGCATCGAACATACGCCGGCCAAAGCGGTTACGATGGGGCTGGCCACCATCCTGTCGGCACGACGGATTATCCTCATTGCATGGGGCGAGGAGAAGTCCGACAGCATCCGCTCGATCACCGAAGGCGAAGTAACGCCGCTGATTCCGGCCTCGTGCCTGCAACGTCATACGAATATCGAAGTGGTGATTGATAAAGGCGCATCGGAAAAACTGACACGGGTCGATACGCCGTGGTTAGTGGGCACGTGCGACTGGCAGCCAAAGTTTATCCGCAAGGCGGTACTCTGGCTCTGCGGCCTCACGCAAAAACCGGTGCTGAAACTCACCCACGAAAACTATATCGAAAACAGCCTCGGACAACTGCTCGAAACGGCGAACAGCTACTATAACGTCAATATAAAAGTCTTTAACGATCTACAGCATACCATCACCGGCTGGCCGGGGGGCAAGCCCAATGCCGACGACTCGACCCGTCCCGAGACTGCCGACCCGTATCCGAAACGCATCCTCATTTTCAGCCCGCATCCCGACGACGACGTCATTTCGATGGGCGGCACATTCCTGCGCTTAGTCGATCAGGGGCACGACGTGCATGTAGCCTATCAGACATCAGGCAACATTGCCGTCAACGACAATGTAGTACTCCAAAATATTGATACTATCAGAGAATGCGGCTACGGCAACCACTACGACGAAATCGCCGCCCTGATACGAAACAAGAAAACCGGCGAACCCGAGCCACTGGAACTGCGGAAGCTCAAGGGCGCTATCCGTCGGGCCGAAGCCCGCGCCGCCTGCCGCGAGGTAGGGTTAGAACCCGACACCCACGCACACTTCCTCAACCTGCCGTTCTACGAAACAGGCGGCATCACCAAAGGCCGGCTGACAGATACCGACATTACAATTATCGTCCGGCTGCTGCAAACCGTCAAGCCGCATCGCATATTTGCCGCCGGCGACCTCTCCGACCCGCACGGTACACACCGCGTATGCATCGAAGCCCTGTTGCAGGCCATCGAACGCCTCAACGACGAAGACTGGTTCGAAGGATGCCGGATGTGGCTCTACCGCGGCGCGTGGCAAGAATGGAGCCTCGACATGGTCGACATGGCCGTACCGCTCAGCCCGGGAGAGGTACTGCGGAAGCGTCATGCCATCTACCGTCATCTCTCGCAGAAGGACAACGTCCCCTTCCCCGGCGATGACCGCCGCGAATTTTGGCAACGCGCCGAAGAACGCACCGAAAACACCGCCCGTACCTACGATAAATTAGGCATGGCCGAATACCAAGCTATCGAAGTATTCCTGCGACTGTTTTAGCCGCCTGTGAACAATACTCCCGACCCGCTCCCTCAGGAAAGAAAACGGGCGAGAGACAAATCAACAACGAAACAACAAAACAACGAAACAACCATGAGGGTTATCATACAAAACAAACCGGAAGAAGTCGCCGAATGGACAGCCGACTATATCGTGTCGAAAATTCGGGCGCATCAACAGCAGAGCGCCGCGCCTTTTGTGCTTGGTTTGCCTACCGGCTCTACGCCGATGCAGACCTATGCCGAATTAATCAAACGGTATCGCACCGGTGCGGTATCGTTTGCCAATGTCGTTACCTTTAACATGGACGAGTACGTAGGCTTGCCCGAAGAACATCCCGAGAGCTATCATTCGTTTATGTGGCGGCATTTTTTCAGTCAGATAGACATCCGTGCGGAGCACGTTCATATTTTAAACGGCAATGCATCCGACCTTATGCAGGAATGCATTTCGTACGAAGAACAGATTAAGCAGGCCGGCGGCATCCGGCTATTTTTAGGCGGCGTCGGCCCCGACGGGCATCTGGCCTTCAACGAGCCGTTCTCCTCGCTCGCCTCCCGGACGCGCGTCAAGACCCTGACGATGGATACCATCGCGGCCAACTCCCGCTTCTTCGACAACGACCCCGCCAAAGTACCCCGGCAAGCGCTCACTGTCGGCATCGCCACCGTACTCGACGCCGACGAAGTGGTTATCCTTGCCACCGGCCACAACAAAGCCCGCGCCATCCGCCACCTCATCGAAGGCGGCTACAATCACGCATGGACAGCCAGCGCCCTGCAAATACACCCCCACAGCATCGTCGTCTGCGACACCCCGGCGGCATACGAACTGAAGGTCGGAACATACCGATACTTCAGGGAAATCGAAGGAATTGAGCATTGAGAATGAGGAGAGAAAGGCGAATTTTAGAGGGGCATCCCCCCTATAAGCAGAAGGGGCACCCCCCTATAAGCAGGAGGGGCATCCCCCTATAAGCAGGAGGGGCATCCCCCTATAAGCAGGAGGGGCATCCCCCTATAAGCAGGAGGGGCACCCCCCTGTAAGCAGGAGGGGCATCCCCCTGTAAGAAATAAG
>JAIRKX010000008.1 GCA_031259805.1 Prevotellaceae bacterium
CTGGAAGTTTCCGGCGGATCGTACGCCGAATAAAACCATCCGGCTCCAGCGAGCAGAAGAGGAGCGCTCCCGCTTAACCGGCGGGGGCGTTTCTGTTTTAGGACGGGAACGCTCCCATCCACCTGACGAGACCGCTCCCGTTCACCCAATGGGAACGCTCCCATCATTCGACGAGACCGCTCCCGTTCACCCAATGGGAACGCTCCCATCATTCGACGAGACCGCTCCCATTCACCCAATGGGAACGCTCCCATCATTCGACAGGAACGGTCATAGATTAGCCCGTGGACGGGCGGCGGGGTAAATTTCCGTACGTGCGAAAATAATTTTTCTTCCGCATATAAATTTATTTTCTTCCGTATGTAAATTTACTTATGTACGGGAGGACATTTTCCGGCTTTCGGAAGCGCCCGAAGTACGTCATTGCGAGGAGCGCAGCGACGAAGCAATCCAGAAGGGGCAAATGTGCTGGATGGCTTCGGACTTCGTCCTCGCCATGACGATTGGCGCGCCAGCTAACAATTAACAATTAACCATTAACCAGTATTATTCCCCTACGGGGAACTTGCGCCGCAAGGCATCAAAGAAATCATATAAATCAGAAGAATCAAAGTTCAGACAGGCGGACGAAGTCCTGCCCCCTGTCGCTCGAAATTTTTTCGTACTTTTGCACACCATTCTCAAAAAGTACTAATTTGTGAACGACCATTAATGATGAACGATAATAGCACACTTACAGTCAACGACGGGGTAGCTCAACCTCCTATGATCAATCCGAATGTATCCCAATTGTTCGGGCGCCGGCAGACGTTGCCGGAGGTGGAGGAATACGTGGAAGGCATCCGCGCCGGCAGTGTGGTGATGTTGAGCCGCGCCATTACGCTGGTAGAAAGCCGGCGGCACGATCATCAGCAGGTGGCTCGGAAGGTGCTGGAAGCATGTCGTCCATATTCCGGTCGTTCTATACGGATAGGCATCACGGGTGTGCCGGGAGCGGGGAAAAGTACGTTTATAGAGACGTTCGGCGGCATGATGACCGCCCGCGGGCATAAACTGGCGGTGCTGGCTATCGACCCGGGCAGCGAGCGCAGCAAGGGCAGCATCCTCGGCGATAAGACGCGGATGGAAACGTTGAGCGCCGACCCGCGCGCTTTTATCCGTCCTTCACCGGGGACGGGATCGCTCGGCGGCGTGGCGCGGAAAACCGGCGAAACGGTGATCCTCTGCGAAGCCGCCGGATTCGATTATATTTTCATTGAAACCATCGGTGTCGGCCAATCCGAAATTGCCGTACATTCCATGACCGACTTCTTTTTGCTGCTGCTTATCTCCGGCGCGGGCGACGAGTTGCAGGGCATCAAACGGGGTGTTATGGAAATGTCGGATTTGATTGTAATCAACAAGGCCGACGGCGCTAATATCCCTAAAGCGCAGCAGGCGCAAGCCCAATACCAAAGCGCGCTACACCTGTTTCCTGCGCCGCCGTCGGGATGGACGCCGCATGTGCTCACCTGTTCGGCGCTGGAGAAAACAGGATTGGATACGATTCTGCACAATATCGAAGAATATGTGTCGATAACAAAGGCCAACGGCTATTTCGACCAACGACGACGCGAACAGGCGCGCTACCGCATGTACGAAACTATCAACGAAACCCTGCAAAACAATTTTTATCACAATGAGCGCATCGCCGCCCAACTGGAACGAGTAGAGCAGCAAGTAGCCGCCGGCGAACTCAATCCTTACGAAGCCGCCGGTTATCTATTAAGAATTATAAATTAGGAATTGACGCAAAGCGAGCCGACATTATTCATCCCTTCATCTTTTCATCACTCAATACATGCACCTCGTTCTCGACATTCTCAAAAACACCTTTTTCATCACCGGTCTTGTGATGGTGATGATGCTGTTTATTGAATACATTAATGTCCGGTCGCGGGGACATTCGTTTGCCCGGCTGCAACGCTCGCCGATGAGGCAGATTGTCGTGGGAGCGCTGTTGGGTATTATTCCCGGATGTATCGGCGGATTTGCGGCCGTGTCGCTGTTTACGCACCGGATGCTTTCGTTCGGCGCGCTGGTGGCCATGACGATTGCCACAACCGGTGACGAGGCGTTTCTACTGCTCGCCATGACGCCGCACACAGCCATTCTGCTCAACGGCATCCTGCTGGCCATAGCGGTGACGGCCGGATGGTTAGTCAACCGCTGTGTGAAGAACTTTCCGACACCCTTTACGGCGGCGCATTTTGCGTTGCACGACCATGAGCGCGCACCGGCACAGGGTGGTCGTTTTCGTGCAAATATCGTTGACAACCTGCGCCACCTGTCGTTCCAGCGCGCCATGTTGCTTTGCGGACTGTTGATTTTTACTGTCGCGATGCTTTCGGGAGCGCTTGAACATCACCACGTACACGACGCTTCCCCGGCGCATGGCGCGATACTGTTCGGCGAACGCTGGCTCAACTGGCTATTTGCGGGTATCAGCCTCGTCAGCCTCGTATTGATTGCGTCGGTCGATGAACATTTTCTTGACGAACACCTGTGGGGGCACGTCATTCGCCGCCATTTTTTCAAAATATTCCTCTGGACACTGGGCGCTCTGACAGTCATCGCAATTATCCACGAACTGTTCGGACGCGACGACATGCACGCGTGGATCGGCGATAACCGGCTGCTGGTGCTGCTCACCGCCATTCTCGTCGGCTTGATTCCCGAATCGGGGCCACACCTGATTTTCGTTACCCTCTATGCCTCCGGCTCTATTCCGTTCAGCGTACTGCTGGCCAATTGCGTGCTGCAGGAAGGCCATACGGCGCTGCCGCTCCTCGCCGAAAGCCCCCGCGCATTTATGTGGGTGAAAATACTGAAAACCGGCATGGCGCTGCTTATCGGTCTGGGCGGTTACTGCGGCGGATTTTAACGGTTAATATTGATACAAATGAACATCCCTTCCTTACAACAAACCGCCGGCGCGCTGCTGGCACACACGGCGGAATCGACCCTGATACCTTGTCCGACGCAGTCGCTGCCCAACGTAGAGCAACTGAAAAGCCTGATGAATCTGCTGAAAGTAGCGCTGTTCCCCGGCTTCTTCGGCAATGCTTGCGCGGATGAAAAGGCGATGACCGCCACCCTCGAACGCCTGTATACGCTGCTCGACGAGCAAATCCACAGCGGACTTGGTTTTGCCGGACAGGAGAACCCGCCGGCGCTCCCGTCCTCCGCCCTGTCGCTGGCTTTTATCAACCGCCTGCCGGAAATCAAGCGGCTGCTGGCTACCGACGTCAAGGCCGTGAAGGACTGCGACCCCGCCGCTACCGGCTACGGCGAAGTGATTTTTTGCTATCCGGCCATTCAGGCCATGCTCCACTACCGCGTGGCACATGCGTTGTTGCGGCTGAACATTCCGCTGCTGCCGCGCATTATCACCGAACTGGCGCATTCCGCTACCGGTATCGACATCCACCCGGGGGCGCAAATAGGCGAATATTTCAGCATTGACCACGGCACGGGCGTCGTCATTGGCGAGACCTGTATTATCGGCAACCACGTCCGCCTGTACCAGGGCGTCACGCTCGGCGCTAAAGGCTTTGTCTTCGACAGCGACGGACGACCGATGAACCTGCCCCGCCACCCCATCATCGAAGACAACGTCATCATCTACTCCAACTCCACTATCCTGGGCCGGATTACGATTGGGCACGACTCCATTATCGGCGGCAACATCTGGCAGGTATTCAACGTCCCGCCCCACTCGCGCATCGTGCAGAAAAAAGCCACGACAACAGCCTTTATCGACGGGCTGGGGATTTGAGGTTTCCATACTTATACACATTTTTACGCATTGCCCGAATGATGCAAATGATGCGGCCGGTAGCCGTATTGGTCGCATTTGCGTTGCCCCATCAAAAAAACCGTATCTTTGCAACTCAACAACTCAACAACCATGCCCATCACTATTTATACTGCTTCGGCCGGCTCAGGGAAAACATATGCATTGACGCGCGAATATCTGCGGACGGCGCTCGCGCAGCCTGCACAAGCGGCCGCCTACCGACAGTTGCTCGCGATTACATTTACCAATAAGGCAGCCGATGAGATGAAATCACGCATCATCGAACGCCTGCACGCCATCGCCACCGGCAGCGACAAACAAGTCGTGGAAGTGTTGTCTTCAACGTCGCCCCTCTCGCCCGACGAGTTGCACCACCGCGCCCATGCGCTATTGTCGGCTATCCTGCACGATTATTCCCGCTTTGCCATCTCGACGATCGACGCTTTTTTTCAAAAAATCGTGCGGGCATTCATGCGCGAGATGGGGTTGCTGCCGACTTTTCTGCCGGAAGTCGACCATGACCGCCTGCTCGATACCGCCGTCGATACCCTCTGGCACGATGCCGCCACGAATGAACCGTTGCGCGCCCGCCTGATAAACCTCTGTCACCAGCGGATTGCCGCCGGCAAGTCGTGGAATGCACGGGGCGAACTAAAGGCTATGGGCGGCGAGATATTTAAGGAAGTGTTTCTCCATTTCGGTCGTGCGTTTACCGATAAACTCGCCGATGCGGATTTCTTGATGAACTACGAACAGCAGTTGAAAACCATCGTGGCTGATTTCACCGCTACTATGCGGGACATCGGAAAGCAGGCGCTGGCAACGCTGCACGAAAATAACTTCGCCGTAACCGATTTTAAATATAAAGCCGCGAGCTTTGCCGGCTATTTTACTAAAATAACGGTTCAGCAGCGCGACGATAAAAACTATATCCCCGGCGCGCGGGTGTGGCAGGCGCTGGACAACGAAGACCGGTGGATGACCGGCAATGCCGGAAAAGACGCGCAGGTACGGACGGTGATTTTCCCGACCGTCAATCCTCTGCTCGATAAAGCCATCACACACTACCGGCAGGCATTTACCGTTTACCGGACGGCGCGCGAAATACTCAAAAACCTTTACAGTATGGCGCTGCTGGCCGATGTGTCTAAAAAAGTAACAGCCATTGCCGCCGACGAAAACAAATTGCCTATCAGTCATACGCTCTCCCTGTTGCGTACTGTCATCGGTGAAAACGACACACCTTTTGTATATGAAAAGACGGGCGTGCACTATCATTCGTTCATGCTTGACGAGTTTCAGGATACCTCGAACATGCAATGGGAAAGTTTGCGTCCGTTGCTGCTCAACGGCCTGTCGGAAGGCGGGCAGGCGTTAGCCGTGGGCGATGTGAAGCAGTCCATCTATCGGTGGCGCAATGGCGATTGGCGCATTCTGGCATACGGTCTGGCCGATTATTTTACCGCTTTCACGACGGAGAATGTCATGCTGGACATCAACTGGCGCAGCAAAGAGGTGATTGTCGCAACCAACAATCACCTCTTTACCCGTCTACCGGCGTTGCTCCAGCAAAACCTGAATAATGCCCTCGAGGAATCGACGGCGGCCAACCTCACGCAGGCGACCAATCTCCGCACGATCATCACCAATGCTTATACGGCAACCATACAAAAGGTGTCCCCGGCCAAAACCGGTTCGGGCGGGTTTGTACAGATAGAGACCGTTTACCGGGAAGATGACGACGGTAGCGGCGAGGCTACGAAAGCCAAAGAGAAAGTCCTGCAGTCATTGACGGAACTGATTGCCGGCTTGCAAGACCGCGGGTATCGTGCATCGGACATTGCCGTGCTGGTGCGCTACAGACGTGAAGGGCAGGAGGTAGCCGATGCGCTGCTACACCATAAACAAACCTCCGGCGATACGGCGCATTGCTTTGAGGTGATTTCGTCGGATTCGCTGTTTCTGGCGCATGCACCGGTGGTGCAGTTTGCCATGGCTGTGCTCAACCTGTCAGTATCGCCGGACGATACCGTCAACAGAGCGGTGGCCGAGCGCTACCTGCAACGGATGGCCGCCGGTGAACGGTTGACCGCGTCGTTTCTGGATCGACTTCTTTACCTGCCCTTGCCCGAAGCCGTTGAGACGCTGATTGCCCATTTCCGGTTAAATGAAAATCCTGCTAATTGGGCTTTCCTGCAAGAATGGCAGGATATTGCCCTGACATATGCCAACCGCAAGCGGAACGATATTTTCGGTTTCGTCCAGCACTGGAAGGAAACAGGCGCAAGCAAAGCCTTGTCCATGACCGACACCCGCGAGGCCATCAGGATACTCACTATTCACAAGTCAAAAGGATTGCAGTTTCCGGTGGTCATCATCCCATTTTGCCATTGGGACATCGACCCGAAACCCAATTCACTGCTGTGGGTCAAAGCGCCGGACGAAATGCCGGCAGGACCGGACTACCTGCCGTTGAACTATACTAAAGCCCTTGCCGAGACGCTGTTTAACGCCGACTATTGGGAAGAACGCGCTCAATCAGCCATCGACAATCTGAATTTACTATACGTAGCATTTACGCGTGCCGAAGAGGAGCTATACGCATTTGTGCCGCAGCCGTCGCGAAGAAAGTCAAATTCCTTTGCTTCGATCCTTCCCGAACTTCTGCAAACCGATCACTATACCGCCGGCATCCAAACGCCGAGAACGACCGCCCCGGCGCCGACAACGACACTCGCCGTCCCCCTGAAGCATTATACCACGCTTCCCTATTCCAACTGCTTGCGCATAAAATACGCTGAAGAGCAATCGACGGATCTGGAAGCCGCCAGCGTACGCGACTACGGTATTCTAATGCACCGAGCGTTTTCGTACATTATCTCAAAAAACGAGGTAGATGCGGCTATCTCCAAATTAGTGGAGCAGGGCTTTCTGGCCGACGAAGCGACCTGTCGCAGCCACCTGCGAGGCCTGCTTATAGATGCACTCAACCAGCCCGGCGTGCAGGAATGGTTCGATGGAACCGGAACTGTTTTGACCGAAACAGACCTGTTACTTCCGGCTACAAGTAATGCCGCACCTCAACAACTACGCCCCGACCGCGTGATATTCCGCGACAGTAAGGTCATGGTGATAGATTATAAATTTGGGAAAAATAAATCACCGAAGCATATCCTGCAAATTCAAAATTACATGGAGCACATCAGAACAATGGGTTATACCCATGTTGCCGGATACTGCTGGTACGTTTCTTTAGCCTTGATAGATAGCGTTAAAACCTGAAATGAACAAAATTATAAACAAATAATATTGTTGTTTTCCAGTCTATTGTAATAGCATTGTCAATTTCTTTTTACAGAGTGTAGTATTGCTATTATAAAAAAGTTGTATCTTTGTATAGCCATAAAATGGCTTATGATAAATAAGTAAGGAATGTTTTTATATTAATTAATTTTCCATAGTTAATGAAGAAGTTATATATTATTATTGTAATACTGCTATTATGTGGGAGTTCTGTGTACGCACAACAGGACATGTCATACTCGCAGTATATTTTCAATACACTTGCCATCAACCCGGCGTATGCCGGATATAAGGAGGCGCTTAATGCAAATGTGTTTTCCCGCCTCCAATGGGTTGGAGTAAGCGGGACGCCAAGGATATATTCGGCTATTGTAGACGGTGTGGCTGCCGGACGTAATGTCGGCTGGGGCGGCCAGTTTGCTATGGAAACATTAGGCCCGTACAGTACTTTCTCGGCTTACGGGACATACGCCTATCGGCTATCGTTAAATACGAGAGAAGACCGCTTGACTTTCGGCCTTAGCGCCGGACTGAGCTACCAGCAAATAGACCGATCGCAACTCCATCCCTATGAATCGACGGAGGATCTTTGGGCTTATGTGAATAACTTGCGCAGTGAAGCGCGTCCGGATTTTCGTTTTGGCGTCTATTACGATATGCCATTCTTTTTTGCCGGCCTTTCCGTAACGAATATCTTTGCCAACTTCACGTATGCCAAACGTATTCCACACATGTATCTGACCGCCGGTGGACTGATTGCGTTATCGGAAGCCGTATCGTTGAAACCGACCATGTTAATCAGGGAAGATTTCAAAGGCCCGACTAACGGCGACATCAATTTGTTTGCCATATTTGTCGACCGTATTTGGGTGGGCGCCGGCTACCGTACAGGGATTCCGATTAAAGGAGATTTGGATAGCGTAGATAAGTTGTCGGCTACGAATGCCGTCGCATTTATTGCGGAGTTTTATGTTACGCCGTCAATACGGGTCGGATATTCGTATGACCACAATTTGAACGAATGGCCTTCGACACACGAAATATCCCTATCCTATACGGTTACACAAAAATTTCACCGTTCGGTCTCTGTTCGTTACTTCTAATACTCACATTTATTTCAATAATATATGAAAAAGTTGTTGACTGTTATCCTTCTGCTTGCTTGTTCAATCACAGGTTTTGCACAATCAAAAAATGATATCGCCAAAGCGCGCCAACTGATGATCCTGTACGATTACGACGGGGCTATATCGCTATTGGAAAAAGCGATCAAAAAAGCAAAAGTTATTGATCGGGAAGCCTTAGAAGTATTGGCGGATTGCTATTTCCGTATAAGGGATTATACGCTTGCCGAACAAACATATGGACGTTTGATGGAGCTTGGCACTTCTAATATGCTCGCCCATAAACAATATGGCGAAGTTCTGATCTTTTTCGGCAGATACGAAGACGCAAAAAAACAATTTCGCGATAGCGGTGTCGACCCTGTCGCTCGACGAATGATGGTGGCATGCGATACGGCTCTCTCTTGGATGTCGCAAGGAAAAAGTGCACGATTCGCCGTAGAAAACGAGGCCGGATTGAATACTCAATATCACGAATGGGGCGCTACCCCAATGAAGAATGGCAGAAGCGTAGTGTATATCTCAGATCGTCCGTTCGGACGAAAAGCCTACTCCGGCATTTTGCGTCCGTTTACCTCCCAGATTCCGGCAGGCGGCAGTTCTAGAGAAGTAGAAGCGACGCCTATGTTTACCAGTTCATTTAAAGAATGCAACTTCGGCCCGCTGACTTATGCGCCGGACGGCCAACGAGTGTTCTATTCTCGTACCAACGAATCCAGCGAAAGGAAAGTCAAGGAACAAATAACAATCCGTGAACGGGAATTGATTATTGAAGAAGCGACAATTACCAATAACGGAAAAGAAGACCGCCTGAATCAGATTTATCCGTTTGACTACAACAAACCGTCGGAATATTCGGTGGGGCACCCGTGCTTAAGTTCCGACGGGAAAGTACTGTATTTTGCGTCGAATATGCCGGGCGGCTATGGTGGTACTGATATTTATTATTCGATACGTACGGCCAATGCGTGGAGCATTCCGGTAAACGTCGGGCCACGCATCAATACCGAAGGCGATGAACGTTTCCCGACGGTGGGCGAAAACGGCGTGCTGTATTTTTCATCCAACGGGCACCCTGGATACGGTGGCTTGGATATTTTCAGGGCAGAAGGAGAAAAAAATACATGGCGTACAGTAGAAAACCTCTATGCCCCGATCAATAGCAGCGGCGACGATTTTTACCTGTCATTCATCGACGAAACAAGCGGATTTCTGGCCTCGAACCGTGCGGGTGGAAAAGGCGGCGACGATATTTATTCGGTCACCAGTGTTACGCCCAAGCAACCAGTTGTTGTTACGCCTGTCGTAACGCCCCCGCCGCCGGTCGCTCCGCCGCCGGTAGTGGTACAGCCAAAAGAGGAAAAAGTAGCGCCGAAATATTTTGGACTTGTTCGTGAAGAAAATACCCTTTCGCCGATTGACGGCGCATCAGTTCGTGCAGTTCACAAGAAAAACAATAGCGTAATACAGGTTACCAGCCTCTCGGACGGTTCATTTGTCCTTGATTTGCAAGAGGACTCGGAATACATGATTTCGTGCTCAAAAGATGGTTATGAATTAGCCAGTTTCGATCTCCAAACCAATTGTAACCAAAGCCGGCAATTGAAACTTTATATGAAACAGGCTGCGCCAAAAGTAATCCTAGTGCCAGATAACGGGCAGGGAACAGGAATTGATTACAGAGTGCAAATACAAGCGAATAATACCATTCCGCCAGATGAAAGTTACTGGATTGCGGCTCAAAATGCCTATCCACAGTATAAGATCGTCTTTAAACACGACAACGACGGCTTTACACGTTACACGATGGGGCAGTTCAAACAGTTGAAGGATGCGAATAAACTGAAAACAGCACTTCGTGCAATGGGCTATTACGATGCATTTGTTGTTAAGTATGAAGATGGGAAACGCGCTGTCGTATCGTATCATTAGACGACATGAAGTAAAAAGCCATATGATGAAAAAGATTTTATTCATAGCATTCGTATTTATTGCGGGGTATGCGGGGGCGCAAAATATCACCTTGCCGAAACCGGTGAAAACCGGCGGAAAACCCTTGATGAATGTGCTGAGCGACCGGCAGACCATACGTACATTCTCGACACAGGAACTGTCGCAGGTACAGCTGTCGAACTTATTGTGGGCGGCCAATGGCATCAACCGTACCGATGGAAAGCGTACAGCGCCGTCGGCCAGCAACTGTCAGGAAATTGACATTTATGTATTCCTGAAAACAGGCGTGTATTTGTATAATCCGGTAGCCAATACGTTAGAATTTATTGAAAAAGGCGACCGTCGCGGCGAAGTAGGCAGACAGGCTTTTATCGAAAAAGCACCGGTGGTGCTGGTGTTTGTGGCTAATTGGGATAAAATGACGCGCTACAAAAATCGTCCGGAAGACCAGCAGTTTTATGCAGGCACTGATGTGGGATTCGTAAGCCAAAATGTATATCTGTATGCTGCTTCGGAAAACATGTCCACCGTCGTATTGGGTATGGTCAATCGGGATAATCTGGCAAAATTGCTGAAACTCAAAAACGGAAAAGTGATGCTCGGACAGCCGATTGGGTTTCCCGAAAAGAAATAAGATGTTTTCAAAAATATGTAGTTCAATGAAAGCGGCATTTATTTAATGCCGCTTTTTTATCTTAGACTCCACTATATTTAACGCGCATGGAAAAGCTATTCCAAACAATTAACACCTCACTCCGGCGAATAACGTAAGATGTCCTTGAGTGGCACTTGTTTTTCGTTTGCCAAACGGCAGGCGTCTTCGTATTCAATAGCAATGCGCGAGGAGGAGCCGCAGGTTATTTCTTTCGCCTTCACCTTTCCATAAGGCGTAGTTACCACAACCGCCCTGCGAGGCAGGCAGGTTCGCTGAACATGATACTTCCGCAGGCCAATGGTGAACGTTTCACGGAACAAGATATCTTCCATGAGTGTTGCTTTTGCGTCGTCACAAAGTACGCTTATCATCGTGGCGGGACGGTTTTTCTTCATGTATATGGGAGTGAAAAACACATCCCTCGCACCGGCGTCGAAAAGCTTGTGCATGACATAGCCCAATATTTCCGGAGTCGTATTATCTACATTTGTTTCGATAACCGTTACCGTGCCGGCCTGTGCTGCGGGCGAGTCAAGCAATTCGCCCCACACAAGCCGCAAGAGGTTCGGGAGTGCGTATTCTTTCGTGCCGGCGCCATAACCAACCTTTTCCACCGTCATTCCGGGCATCGTGCCGAAGCGCTCGGCAAGTTCGGCAACAATGGCTGCGCCTGTGGGGGTCATCAATTCGCCTTCTATGTCCAACTGTTTAAAGCCCGTTCCCCGCGCCGATAAAATCTCCGTGACGGCAGGAACAGGAACGGGAATTATCCCGTGCTGACATTCCGTGAAGCCGTGCCCATCGTGCAACACCGACGCAAAGACCTTGCCGGGCGAGAGCATATCCACGCAAATGGCCGTGCCGGCAATATCTATAATCGAATCCACAGCGCCCACCTCATGGAAGTGTACTTTTTCCGGCGTCGTACGGTGCACTTTGGCTTCGGCGAGGGCTAAGCGCATAAAGATACGCTTGGCCAAATCCTTGGCGCCGGGGGTGAGGCCGCTTTCATTGATGATACTGGCTATATCCGCCATGGTGCGGTGTGCATGGTGGTGATGATGGTGACGCGCTTCATCTGCTGTCAATACTTCTACGTGTTTGGCGGTTATTCCATGTTTCGAAACCTCCGATATTTTCATTTCCCAATGGTCAATGGGGAGTTTTTTCAATTCACGGATGAGCGCTCCAGGCTCAATACCCAAGGCGAGAAAAGCAGAGAGGGTCATGTCGCCGCTTATACCGGAGAAGCAATCAAAGTAAAGGATTTTCATTTGCGAATATATTTAAACTAACAATTTATCCGGTTGATACTGCTTGCGAGGCAAGCAGCGCCGAAGCCATTATCGATATTGACCACCGCCATTCCGTTGGCACAGGAATTAAGCATCGACAGTAAGGCCGATAACCCTCCGAAGTTGGCGCCATAGCCTACGCTTGTCGGCACGGCAATCACAGGCTTGTCGGTTAAGCCGCCTACTACACTGGCCAGTGCCCCCTCCATGCCCGCCACGACGATAATTACATTGGCCGAAGCAATCACATCCAGTCTGGACAGTAAGCGGTGCAGGCCGGCCACGCCTACGTCGATTAAGCGTTCCACGTCGTTGCCTAAAAATTCAGCGGTTACTACAGCTTCGTCGGCCACAGGCATATCAGAGGTGCCGGCCGTGACAACCAATATCTTCCCGCCGCCACGCTTGATTACCGGTTGCCGGCAGATTGTGACGGTGCGCGCCGAACTGTTCCATACGGCGTCCGGGTAGCGTGTTTGCACGTCCGCCGCCGCCGCTACCGTTATCCGCGTAGCCAGCACGTTGCTGCCGGCGTCGAGCATATTTCCGATGATACCATTGATTTGTTCTGTTGACTTGCCCTCGCAGTAAATCACTTCCGGGCAGTTGTTGCGTATACGGCGGTGGTGGTCTATCACGGCATAACCCAAATCCGCAACAGGCGCTATCTTCAGCGCACGTTCCACTTCTGCGACGGACTTCGTCCCGTCCCGGAGTTCTTCTAATAATTTCCTTACGTCCATATTTAATTCATGCTGCCGCTCCGGAAGCCGGCCAAATCAAGTGTAACATATTTAAATCCCAAGGTACTTATTTCGTCGGTTATTGCTGGTGTGTTCAGTATTTCGTTAAAATATTCGCGCGGCGCTTCAATACGGGCAATCGACCCATGCCATCGTACGCGGCAGCTTTCTATCCCGCGCTTACGCAATGTTTCTTCGGCCGCTTCCACTAAGGACAAACGCTCTTTCGTGATTTCAGTGCCGTATGGAATCCTCGAAGAAAGGCAGGCGTTGGCCGGTTTGTTCCATGTTTCGATGTGCAGCATTTGGCTGTACCGGCGGATATCGTCCTTGGTCAGGCCGCAATCCGACAAAGGGCTTATCACGCCCAGTTCCCTTCCTGCTTTCATGCCCGGCCGGTGTTCCGACAAGGCATCGTCGGCATTTTGCCCGTCGGCCACGTATGGTATGCCGTGTTTACGCGCCACCTCCAGGATGATGGCGTAGTTGTTCTTTTTGCAGAAATAGCACCGCATCCGGCTGTTTTCCGCAAACCCTGCCGAAGCAAAAGGGTCTTCCGCCACCACTTCATAGCGTATTCCTTGCCGTTCGAGCAGTGCAATCGCGTCGGATTTATCGCGGCGCGCCAGCACCGGCGAGTCAATCAACACCGCCAGCGCCTCCCGGCCCAGTTCCTCATGGGCTACATGCACAAGGAAAGAAGAATCTACCCCGCCCGAATAAGCGATACAAAGCTTTTGACAAGCAGCCAGCGTTTGCCTCAAACGATCCAGTTTATCCATGCGTCAGACAACTAAATTTCCATATATCACATAACAGCCATAAGCAAAACATAGCAGGGAAGAGACAAACACCAGCGCTATGCGCAGCCATTTCATATTGATAATCTTTTTGGAGAAAGGCACGCTGAACAGTCCGGCAACAGCCGCCATGCCCACTATCGACCCTACGCCGAACAGTACCAGATACGACAGGCTGTTGGCAATGGTATTTATTTGGGTCATGACCAGCACCACCAGCGCGCCGCTACCGGCCAATCCATGCACAAAGCCGATGCCGTACGACGCCTTATGCAGCGACTTCCCTTTAAGATGAACATGCACGTGGGGATGTTTATTTTCACCGGCGTGTTCGTGTGCGTGCGTATGTATCTCCAAGCGTTCTTTTCTGAAAAAAACGTAGAGGCGGTATGACGCCACGAGTGTCAACATCAAGCCCACCAAGGCTTCAAAATAGGCGAACATCCCATCAGGGATATTTACCTTGAATAGCAGGATGATTATTCCTATCAGAAAAATCGTGGAGGTATGTCCCAAGCCCCAATATACACCGTCTTTCAAAGCAGGAATAATTTTATTCCGTTGCGATACGATATTGGTAACCGCCAATACATGATCGGCCTCAAACGCATGAAGTAGCCCCTCGTAAAGGGCGTACATCAATAAAACAAATAATGGCAACTGTTCCAT
>JAIRKX010000045.1 GCA_031259805.1 Prevotellaceae bacterium
TCTAACGAAAACCGCCCCATATCCACCTGCCCGTTTTGGGCGTTCCCGATGGCGATGCCGTCGTAAAACACCCCCACGTGGTTCGTTCCCAGACTGCGAATGTTAACGGTTTTCAGTCCGCCGATACCGCCATAATCCTTTATTTGCACGCCGGAGAAATAGCGGAGCGCATCGGCTACCGAATAGGTGGAGAGACGCTGCAACGCTTCGCCCGATAAGGTTTGCACCGGAATAATATCCGTCGTAGCCCGCTGCCCGAGCACCACGACCTCGCGGAGGACGAGCAGGCTGCTGTCCGCGACGTGCACCAGACTGTCCGGCGGCGACTGCGCTACGGCCCGTCCTGCCGGTGCGAACCATGCCGCCGGCATACATATCAATAAATAATAAGCGAACCAATGTTTGTGCATATTTGCTGCATTAAATCCATATCATGATTTTACAGCTCAACAGGGAAGGAGTAATAGAAAATGCCTGTTACAGTTGATTTATGCCCATTCGCCGTAGGCTGCAAAATCGTTTATTCCGCATGGGCAGGTCTTCTGACTTATTCCGGTTTTAACGGCCTTCCCATCCGCCGAAGCGGACAGTGGTTTAAAGAATGTTAAAACACGATGACCTCGTAGGGCCGGAACTCACAGCAGCGGGAACTGTTGCCGATTCTCACGGCATTCCCTTTTAATCCCTCGCCGACGATTTAAACGGCTATAGGAACCAATGCGGATGCAAAGGTAGAGTTTTTTTTAAGAATTACAAACTGCCTCCGGCGGGCGGTTCCTGATTCTTAATTCCCATTTCCATGCCGCCCGGAGGGTGTCTTCGATTGTTTCGGTGGCTTGCCAGCCTAAGACGTCGTTGGCTTTTTGCGGGTTTGCCCATACCTGTTCGATGTCGCCGGCGCGTCGTCCGACGATTTTATAGGGCAGGGCGACGCCGGTCGCCTGCTGGAATAAACGGATAAGCTCGAGCACCGAAAGCCCGCGCCCCGTACCGATATTAAAGGCTTCGACAGGCTGCGTGTTTTTCCCCTCAAGCAGGTAATTCACCGCTCTTACATGGGCGCGCGCCAAATCGACGACATTGATATAGTCGCGGATGCAGCTGCCGTCGGGTGTATTATAGTCGTTGCCGAACACGTTTAATTCTTTGCGGATGCCGGCTGCCGTTTGGGTGATGAACGGCACTAAATTTTGCGGAACGCCTACAGGCAATTCGCCTATTTCCGCCGACGGATGCGCGCCTATCGGATTAAAATAACGCAGCAGGATGCTTTGCAATGCACCACCCGACGCCGCCACATCGCGGATAATTTCTTCGCCGATCTGCTTCGTATTGCCGTAGGGCGACATGGCCGGCTTCGCCGGTTCGTCTTCGGCCACCGGCAGTTTGTCGGGCTGCCCGTAGATGGTGCACGACGACGAGAAGACGAAATGCGCAATGCCGCGGTGCATCATTTCGTCGAGCACACGGATCAGCGATTGCAGGTTGTTGTGGTAGTACTTCAGCGGTTGGTCAACGCTCTCGCCGACCGATTTGGAGGCGGCAAAATGAATAACTGCCGCAATCGCCGGATAGCGGTCGAATACGCCGGCCAGCGCAGGCTTGTCGCAGCAGTCGACCTGCTCAAAATGCGGCCGGATGCCGGTGATACGGGCGATGCCGTCGAGAACATCGATGGTCGAATTAGATAAATCATCTACAATAATGGTTTCAAAACCGGCCTGTTGTAAGGCTGTTACCGTATGCGAACCGATATAGCCGGCGCCGCCGGTAACAAGAATAAGAGGCATTGTTGTCATTTGCTTTTTTCTGCAAAGATAGCATAAAAAAACGATCGGTCGTCGCACGGAAGATGCGATTAAATATGTACCTTTGCACGGAAATTTAATTCGCATTATAATTATGGCAAAAACCACCAAACCCCCTTTAACCAAACGAACAATTGAGTCTATTGCGCTCGAAGCAGGCAAAATGCCGCCTCATGCGCCGGATTTGGAGAAAGCCGTGCTCGGCGCCCTGATGCTCGAAAGAGACGCGATCGACGAAGTGCAAGACCTGCTTACGCCTAAAACGTTTCACAATGAACATCATGAAAAGATATTTGTGGCTATCCAGACCTTGTCCCAGCGGCACGAGCCGATTGACATGCTGACGGTCGCGCAGGAATTGAAGAAGAAAGGCGATCTGGATGTGGTCGGCGGCCCTTATTACCTGTCGCAATTGACGATGACGGTCGGCTCGGCGGCGCATGTGGAATATCATGCAAAACTACTATCGGAAAAATATATTCAACGGCAGTTAATCACGGCATCGTCCGAAATCCAGCGCGATGCGTTTGAAGAGGACGCCAATGTAACGGCATTGCTCGACGAAGCGCAGCAGAAGATATTTGAAATAGCCGAAGAGAATATTCATCGTGAAACGGAACATGTCAACATCATCATCGAACGCGCGATCAAAGCGCTGGAAGAGGTGCAGGCCAAAGAAGAGGGATTTATCGGCATTCCGTCGGGCTTCACGAAACTCGACCGGGTAACACAGGGGTGGCAGCCGTCCGATTTAATTATTGTAGCCGCGCGTCCGTCGATGGGGAAAACGGCGTTCGTGCTTTCGATGGCGCGCAATATCACGGTCGATCATAATATTCCGGTAGCGTTCTTTTCGTTAGAGATGTCGTCGGAGCAATTGGTAAAGCGTTTAATGACCAGCGAAGCGGATATTGCTTCGGAGAAGATACGCGGGGGCGTCAAAATGGAGGCTTACGAGTGGCAGCAGTTGGAAGCCGGATTGCGTAAGTTGCGGGAAGCGCCATTGTATATTGATGATACGCCGGCACTGTCGATTTACGAATTTCGATCCAAAGCGCGTAAATTAGTAGCGGCGCATAAGGTACAAATGATTTGTATTGACTATCTTCAATTAATGACCGGCCCGCCCGAATTGCAAAAAGGCATCCGGGAGCAGGAGGTATCGGCCATTTCCCGTTCACTGAAAGCCATTGCGAAGGACTTGAATGTACCGATTGTGGCGTTGTCGCAGTTGAACCGATCGGTCGAGGCGCGCGAACGCAGCAAAAAACGTCCGCAACTGAACGACCTGCGTGAATCCGGCGCTATCGAACAGGATGCCGACTTGGTGCTGTTCATTCACCGTCCCGAATATTTCGGCATGACCGAAGATGAAAGCGGAAGTTCCACACAAGGCCTTGCCGAGATTATTATTGCCAAACACCGCAACGGCGCTACCGCCGACGTACAGCTACGGTTTCTTAGCGACCAGGCAAAATTTGTAGATTACGTAGATGAGTCCGCCACACAGCACCAGTTTGAGACTTCTTCGTTACA
>JAIRKX010000046.1 GCA_031259805.1 Prevotellaceae bacterium
TGGACGGCAGCCACGATCACCGCTGCCACCGTTACCGCCGGCGACGGCGAGGTCATCCAGTCATCCCTCACCGGACGCGGCTTCTTCCTGAACGGGCACAACGCAGCGTTGCCGTTCAATGCCACCGTTACCGTTACCTTAGCCGCCCCCCTTAATACTCAATTCAACGCCTGCGTCTACGCCTCCGACTGGCCGCCTAACGCGACCTTGCAATCCGGCGGCGGCTATACGCTCAAAGGCACGCCCCCCTTTATTATTAACGGCGCTATCATCGAACCCTCGCATACGTTCGGCGCCGGCGTGTGTATCACCTCTATCACCGATTCGACCGGCTGTCCGGGCTTTGTGGTCAACCCGCCCATCGTTACCGGCAGCATTCTAACCACCGGCGATACCGTCTGCGTGGGTGGCGTACCCAAGCCGATTACCGGCATCATGCCCTTTAGCGGCGGCGACGGACAGCTTGCCTACTCGTGGTACAAAGACGGGATATTGATTCCTGATGAGACGGGCGCGGACTATACCCCGCCGGATACGCTTATGCCCGGCGTGTATACCTACACCCGCAAGGTCAATGACCGGACGTGTAACATCACGCCGCTGGCCTCGGACGGCAGCTGGGTATTGACCGTAGGCGACTACCCTACGATTTCTGCCACCGAACCCACCGACCAGTCGGTCTGCCCCGGCACGCCGGTAACGCTGTCGGTACCGGCGCAGGCGGGCGTAACCTATACATGGTACAATGTCGGCGGTTCTTCGCTGACTGCCGGCAATAACTATACTACCGGCACGTCAGGCAGTTATTATGCGGTAGCTACGAACAGCAGCGGCTGCACAGCCACCTCGCGCACAGCCACCATTCATTCTTCGATAAATGATATAACGGCGCTGGTAGTAGATGCTCCGCCTCACTGCACCAATCAATATGCATGTACTTTGACCTTTTCTGGCTGGACGGCTACGCCAGGATGGGAAGTAGAATACGGCCACGGAAGCACAATCGGGAGTAATATCCTTGGTTCCACCATGGCAGAAAGTATTACCTGCATGAGTCCCAGTACGCTTAATTCTTATACGGATCCTCTCGATTATTTTTGGGCAAGAACAAAAAATAACACTTGCAATACCACCGGTACAGCGCGAACGGCTTCTTACATCTCTTGCATTTGCGCTCCGATTAGCTACAATTGCTGCCAGACTTGCGGCGTAATTGCCCAATCGTCCTATTATTATGGGACGCTTGGCGGCGTTTGCGGTTGTACACAAACAAACGGCAGTATGAATAACATAACGGGTTGTATCGTTGAAACGATAACAGCAAACGGCACAAGTTGGCAACATTGCCACCATACCAACTATGGCCCGGCCTATTGGAATAAACAAGGGAATATCTGCTGGTAAATATTCGTTAACCTCTTGTCCGTATTTGGGGCATATTGGAATAAACAAGGGAATATCTGTCGCTAATACGCTTGTATT
Source organism: Prevotellaceae bacterium (assembly GCA_031259805.1). GTDB lineage: Bacteria > Bacteroidota > Bacteroidia > Bacteroidales > UBA932 > JAIRKX01. The sequence goes on from JAIRKX010000046.1 coordinate 1,483, forward strand.
ACAACCCTAAAATAACAAACAATGCTACCCACAGCCCTCATACTCCTCCTGCGCTTCATCCTTCAAACGGCGGATGCAGACGGCGTATGGCCTGTACATCATACATCATTCCTGATTCTCGCCGTAGGCGTTACATCCAGCGCTGTGCGTTTACCGGCGAGGAAAAGATAATAGCCGGTGATGGCGATCATGGCGGCATTGTCGGTCGTAAAGCGCAGTTCGGGCAGATAGACCTGCCACCGGCGCGTTTGACCTTCGTCGAGCAGGCGCTGACGCAGTCCCGAGTTGGCCGACACGCCGCCGGCGACGGCAATCTCACGAATACCGGTTTGGGCGGCGGCTTTGACGAGATTACGCATCAATATTTCGATGATCGTATGCTGTAACGAAGCGCACAGGTCGTGTAGATGCTCTTCAATAAACGCCGGATTGTCGGCCATCCGGTCGCGCAGGAAATAGAGGAACGACGTTTTCAGGCCGCTGAAACTGTAATCCAGCCCGCCGACCTGCGGACGCGCAAACCGGAATGCCTGCGGGTTACCCTTTGCCGCCAGCCGGTCAACGACCGGGCCACCCGGGTACGGCAGCCCCATCACCTTCGCGCATTTATCAAAAGCCTCGCCCGCTGCATCGTCAATCGTCTGTCCGATGACGTCGAAATGCAGGAAACTGTTCACCACAATCAGTTGCGAATGCCCGCCCGACACCAGCAAGCACAAAAAAGGAAACGACGGATGCGGCAACTGCTCTTCGGGCACGTCAATAAAATGTGACAGCACATGCCCCTGCAGATGGTTCACTGCTACCAGCGGCGCGCCGGTAGCCAGCGAAAACCCTTTGGCAAACGACATACCTACCAGCAACGAACCCATCAGCCCCGGCCCGCTTGTAAAAGCAATCGCATCCACCTCGTCGGGAAGCACGCCTGCCGACGTCAACGCATGATGCATAACAGGAATGATATGCTGCTGATGCGCCCGCGAAGCCAACTCGGGAATGACGCCGCCATACTGCCGATGTACCTCTTGACCGGCCAGCACATTCGACAGCAGCACGCCGTCGCGAATAACCGCTGCTGACGTATCGTCGCACGAACTTTCGATGCCTAAAATAACCATTTGCCTATTTGTAAAAAATACACGAACTTTGTGTGCAAATATACAAAAAACGAACAAACAATGAAACGAAACATCTCCTCTCCCCATGCGCCGAAGGCTGTCGGGCCATACAGTCAAGCCGTAGAAATCAATGGAACGCTGTATATCTCCGGCCAGTTGCCGATTGACCCGACGACCGGCGTCTTTGTCGAAGGCGGCGCTGCCGAACAAACGGCACAATGCCTTAAAAACATCGGCGCCATCCTGCACGAAGCCGGCTATGACTACCCGGATGTCGTAAAATCGACCGTACTGATGGCCGACATGAACGACTTTGCCGTGATGAACGATATCTATGCCCGCTTCTACGACGCGCCGTTTCCGGCACGTGTAGCCTGTCAGGTTGCCCGACTGCCGATGGGCGCATTGATCGAAATAGAAACCATCGCTGCCAAATAAAATGAAACTAATCGAATGCGTCCCCAATTTCAGCGAGGGACGAAACATGACGGTCATCAAGCAAATCACCGACGTGATCGAAGAAGTCGACGGCGTACGCCTGCTGGATGTCGATCCGGGCAAGGCGACCAATCGCACGGTCGTAACCTTCGTCGGCGAGCCGGAGGCGGTGTGCGAAGCGGCGTTCCTATCTGTTAAGAAAGCATCGGAAGTCATCGACATGAGCCGGCATCACGGCGAACACCCGCGCTTCGGCGCGACCGATGTGCTACCGCTCATTCCCATTGCGGGCATTACGATGGACGAAACCGTCGCTTATGCGCGGCAACTTGGCCGGCGTATAGGCGAAACGCTGCAAATACCGGTCTATGCTTACGAACATGCGGCATTCGACGAACGTCGTCGCAATCTTGCCTACTGTCGTGCCGGTGAATACGAAGGTTTGAAAGACAAACTGGCAACGCCGGAAGGCAAGCCTGACTTCGGCCCGGCCGTGTTCCTTCCCAGAACCGGCGCTATGGCTGTAGGGGCGCGACATTTCCTGATTGCCTACAACGTCAATCTGAATACCACTTCGACGCGCCGCGCCAATGCCGTAGCCTTCGACATACGCGAAAAAGGCCGCCCCATACGCGAAGGCAATCCGTATACAGGCAAGAAAAAAATCGATGCTGCCGGCCGCGAAATATGGCAGCCGGGGCTGTTGAAGGCCGTGAAAGGGATCGGATGGTATATCGAGGAATACGGCATCGCGCAGGTCTCGATGAACCTGACCGACCTCGCCGCAACGCCTCTGCATGTCGCCTTCGAAACGGTATGCGAGCGGGCGCAGGCGCGCGGATTGCGCGTAACGGGGTCGGAACTCGTCGGATTAGTCCCCCTGCAGGCCATGCTCGATGCCGGTCGTTATTTCCTGACCAAACAACAGCGTTCCACAGGCATACCGGATGAGGAAATCATCAAAATCGCCGTGCGCACGATGGGATTAAACGAACTGTCGCCCTTCGACCCGAAAAAGAAAATCATCGAATACGTGATGGCCGGCGACCCGTTGCCCAAACTCACCGATAAAACATTGACCGGCTTTGTCAACGAAACAGCCAGCGAAAGTCCGGCCCCCGGCGGCGGGTCAGTCGCCGCTTACATGGGAGCGTTGGGCGCGGCGTTGGGCGGCATGGTGGCCAACCTGTCGGCACACAAGCCCGGCTGGGACGAGCGTTGGAAGACCTTCTCCGACGTCGCCGAAAAAGCCAAAGATTGCATGAACCGCCTGCTATTCTTTGTCGACGAAGACACGCGCGCCTTCCGGCGAATAATGGACGCTTTCGCCCTGCCCAAAAACACCGATGCGGAAAAAGCCGCACGGAAGCAAGCCATACAAATCGCCACGCGCTATGCGACCGAAGTCCCGTTCCATGTAATGTCGTTATGCTGCGACTGCCTGCAGGTGATTAAAACGATGGCCGAAACCGGCAATCCCAACTCGGCCAGCGATGCGGGTGTAGGAGCATTGGCGGCGCGCGCCGGCGCACGGGGCGCATGGCTCAATGTGAAAATTAACGCCGTCGCGTTAGACGATCGAACATTCGTCGAAAAGCTCATGCGCGAAGGCGAAACGATCATCGCACAAACAGCACAATTAGAGCAGGAGATACTGGCCATCGTCGAACGAACCATTAACCATTAAACATCATGGCAAAAAAACTGCGAGACGTCATTGACGATTACCGGCGAATCATTGCCGATTTACAGAAGAAGATCTATAAACCCGTGTATTTGCTGGTGGGCGAAGAGCCGTACTATATCGACCGGCTCAGTCAATACATCGCCGAGCATGTGTTGAGCGAAACCGAACGCAGTTTTAACCAGCAAATCTTATACGGTAGAGATATTACCACGTCGCAGTTGATTGACATGGCGCGGCGGTTTCCGATGATGTCCAGCCAGCAAGTGGTGATTGTCCGCGAAGCGCAGGACTTGAAAAAGATCGAACTGCTCGAGGCGTACGTCCGGAGGCCGCTCGCATCAACCATCCTCGTGCTATGCTACAAAGGTAAGATCGATCGGCGCACGTCGTTCTATAAGCTGATGCTCACCGGCGGCGAAGTATTCGAATCGGCCAAACCCTACGACGACGAAGTACAAAATTGGATAACCGCTTACCTCAAGGAAAAGGGATGTACTATCAACCCAAAGGCTAACGCAATGCTGGTAGAATTCGTCGGCGTCGACCTTACTAAAATCACACGGGAAATAGATAAACTGTTTACCCTGCTTCCCGAAGGCAGCAAGCAGATTACCGCCGAGCACATCGAACAGAACATCGGTATCAGCAAAGATTACAATACCTTTGAATTGAATGCGGCAGTCGCTGCCTGCGACACGCTGAAAGCAAACCGCATCCTCAACCACTTCGCACAAAACCCCAACGGCTATCCGATACACGTTACCATCGCCGCCCTGTTTATGGAGTTCTCGCGCATCCTGAAACTGCATTTCCTGCAACGCAGACGCACCGGCGTCATCTCCGACCGCGAAGCGGCGGCGGAGTTAGGCATCAACCCCTTCTTCTTCGGGAGCTACAAAACGGCAGTGAAAAGATACTCTCTCACAAAAACACTCGAAGTGATTTCCCTGCTACGTGAATACGACATGCGCAGCAAAGGCTTCCACAACGGCGCCGCTACCCACGGCGACCTGCTGCGCGAGTTAGTATACAGGATTATGCACTGAGGAGTGCAATGGTAAATGCCACCCGCTTGTCGTCATTAACCACTATTCGATGTGCAGTGCAAAAATAAAGATCTGAGAGTTGAGCCGGTCGATGGCGTTGTGGTAGCCTTCATAGCCATCGACGACACTACTGCCCAAACTATTCAGGAAACCGCCGGAGTATTTAAATTCGAGCGATAGTTTGAAATAATAAAAATACACATCTAATCCGAAGCCGGCTTCGTAGAAAGGTTCAAAGATGGCGGACGAGATGTATGTGCCTTTTTGTTCACGTGTTTTCCAGTTCATATTAAAGCGGGAATTGACGCCGGCGATCATATAGGGACGGTAATTGCTGACCCGTTTGGCCGAATATTTTAGCAACACCGGCACTTCGGCATAATTCGACTCAATGTGCATGGAATGCAGCAGCGAGCCGTCGGTACGATAAAAATTCAGGCTTCGCACGCCGAAACAGATACCGGGCATCGCCCGCAGATTCAAATAGTGCGACAAGCGGTAATTGACAATGCCGTTGATGGTAAATCCGGGAGTTATATCGACCACATCGGCGCGCAACGCCCCGGGCGCCTCGTCGGGAAGCTGTACAGACAGGTTGGAATTGATCGCCGTGTAGTCGAAAACATTCAACCCCATCGAAAACCCAAACCGCCACCGCCGGACGTAATCGTAATGCAACAAATATAACGGCGCGGAATGTTGTATCTGCGCGACGGCCGGCCACGCGAAATCACCGGCAAATAACAGTAGTAATAGAATCTTTTTTTTCATTGTCAAAAAATAGCTTGTTGGAAACGGCGTGTATTAGATGCTTCAATGACCATTTCGTTTACAAAAATACATTTTTATCTGTGGGTATCAAAAAAAGTAGTACCTTTGTGCATCCAAACAATAATTGTTATGAACAAAGTGTTATACCTTCTTTTTGTACTGCCGGCCATGACCGTACTGACCGGCTTTGCGCAAACGACGCCCGCGCCCGCGACGCCCGTTACGGCGCCCGTAAAATGGTATTCGATTGACGAAGTTCTGGAACTGACATCCAAGAATCCCAAGAAAATATTTATCGACGTATACACCGACTGGTGCGGGTGGTGTAAGGTAATGGACCGAAATACCTTTACCGACCCAAGAGTAGCGGCCTACCTTACCGCTCATTTCTATCCGGTAAAGTTTAACGCCGAACAGAAAACGCCGGTTACTTTTGGCGACAAAACATTTAATTTTGTGTCGGAATATCGCGCGAATGAATTAGCCGTCGCCCTGCTGCAAGGCCGGATGAGCTACCCGACGACCGTCTACATGAACGCCAGCGGCCAACTCCTCTCCGTCGTGCCGGGGTACCAGCAAGCCGACGGTATTTTGCAAATCCTCGTTTTCTTCGCCGAAGACTATTACACGAAACTCTCGTGGGAAGACTTTTCTAAAGACATCTGGCCGGCGCGACAGAAACAGTTGTGAGGCGCACGCAATACGCCCCAACAAAAAACGATGCGCGGCCGGTAGCAACACCGGCCGCGCATCCGTAGGGGCGAAAAATTTTTCACCCCTATATCATCCTTTATCCCTCATTTTTCGATACGTCGAGCGCGGCCTGTAGCCGTTCGATTTCCGCCGGGAAAAGAGCTACTGCGAGGCCTGCAATGGCGCCGACCATGAAAATCATGATTTGTACATTTTTTTTCTTTTTGTTAATTTTTATATAGTTAATACTCTAAATTTAGTTTTTCTTCCTTATTTTCCCGAAAAATCCTCTTGTGAAAAAGGTTTTATCTCTCGTGTGTTTTTTTCTCCTTCTCGTGTGTTTTTTTCTCACTCTCCTGAAATTTTTTTCGTATCTCTCCTGAAATTTTTTCCATCACTCCTGACTTTTTTTCTATTTCTTCCGTGATTTTTTTTTATCTCTCCTGAAACGGGTTTTATCACTTGTGAGATGAAAAAAATCTCCTACGTGTTTTTTTTCATTTTTCCGATTTTTTTTTTCGTCTCCCAAGAGACAGGTTTCATCTCAGGAGAAACAGGTTTTATTTCTCCTGAAATTTTTTCTCCATTTTCCATGAGATTTTGGCTGTCCCTCGCAAGATTTCCGACGACGGCGGGGATTATCTGGTGCATGGGTGTGTGTTTATTTTTCATTGTGCGTTGATAAAAGGTTTTCCTCGAATCCATTCGAATCCATTCTAATCATCTATCACACAACGGATGACGTATAAGCTAGTGTGGTAAGCCTGCCCCGTAATGCAGTCCCATGATCTAACGTACTTGTAACTGTATTGAGCTTCGTCTACTGCACCCAAATAAGAATCATTACCATTAGGAAACCCGTCTAACCCGCCGGGTAGGGTAGCCTGGTTTGCGCACATACATTCGAGTTCGGTTTGGGATGGTATCCGCGCACCAAGATTTTTGCATCCAGACCTTGCAGCTAAATAATCGGTACAGAAGTCATATGGTTCGGTTGTCTGGTATAATCGGAAGCCCGGGCACCCCGGCACACAGCCGCTGTTGATTGTTACCGCCTTTGAAACTGAAGTTGTACCCGTACAATAGGCACTCTTTCCTTGTACGGTGTAATTACCTGTGGCGGTAGCCGTGTAATTGGCGTTGACGCCGGATTGCACTTGCTGGCCGTCTTTATACCATATATAGGAGGTTGCGCCAGATACTGTTGCAGTAAGCGTTACAGAGGCATCCGGGCAGGTATTCTGGACGTCGCCAGTAATAGAGGCAGCGCCTACGGTGGCATAAGTAGCTATCACCTTTGTCGCCTCCGCCGATTCGCAACCTAGCGCGGAAGCGGCTTTGACGGTGTAGGTAGCGTTGGCGGTAACGATTACATCGGTAGTGTTGGCGGTTTGCCAGCCGACGTTATTAAAGTTGTAGGAGGCGGCGCCGGTGGTGGCGGTTAGCCTCACCGACGTGCCGGCGCAGACGGTAGCGCTGGCGGCGGAGAGGGTGATATTGGCAGGGGCGGCCTCTACCGCTACCGTCTCCGTCGCTTCCGCCGATTCGCAGCCTGCCGCAGAAGCGGCTTTGACGGTAAAAGTCGTGTCGCCGTTTACGGTAACGTTCTTGGTGTTACCTGCCTGCCATGCGCTGCCGTTAAAGGAATACGAGGCGGCGCCGTCAGCCGAAGCTTCCAGCGTAATCTCCGTGCCCACACAAACGGTAGTACTCGATGCGGAGAGGGTAATATTGGTCGGGGCTGCCCCTGCCGCTACCGTCGTCGAAGCTGCCGCAACCGTCTCGCAGCCTGCCGCGGAACGGGCTTTGACGGTATAGGTGGCGTTGGCGGTTACGGCTACGTTGGTGGTGTTGGAGGGTTGCCAGTCGGTGTTGTTAAAGTTGTAAAATGCGGCACCGGCGGTGGCGGTCAGTGTTACCTGCGTGCCGGCGCAGACCGTAGCGCTGGCGGCAGAGAGGGTAACCGACGGCGCTTCGCCTACGGTCAACACCCAGTTGCCGTCAGAGGCCAGCGGCATAATATTACACGTTTGGTCGTTAACCTTACGGGTATAGGTATACACGCCGGGCATAAGCGTATCCGGCGGAGTATAGTCCGCGCCCGTCGCATCGGCAATTAAATCGCCGTCTTTGTACCACGAATAAGAAAGCCGTCCGTCGCCGCCGTCGAAGGGCATGATACCGGTAATCGGCTTAGGTGCGTCGCCTGTACAAACGGTATCGCCGGTAGTTAAGATACTGCCGGTAACGATAGGCGGGTTGACCACAAAGCCCGGACAGCCGGTCGAATCGGTGATAGAGGTGATACACGCGCCCGAGCCAAAGGAATGTGAGGGTTCGATGATTGTCCCGTTAATAATAAAGGGAGGCGTGCCTTTCAAGGCATATCCGCCGCCGGACTGCAAGGTAGCGTTGGGCGGCCAGTCGGAGGCGTAGACACAGGCGTTGAATTTTGTATTGACGGGGGTGGCTAAGGTTACGGTAAGGGTGGCGTCGAGCGCACCCGACGAGTTGCCGATAAGATAAAAGCCGCGACCGGGCAGCGAGACAGGATACGACAGCGTGCCGGCGGTCGTCGTCGCGCCGGTAATCGTGGCCGATGTCCATGCGCCCACCGACCCGTCGGGGTTTACCGTGCGATAGTCGGCGAAGATCCACACCGTATCGCGGTGATTGGGCGTCGACGAGGGCGGAGTTGCCCAGCCGACGTGGAAAGTCAATGCCGGCACAGCGCCTTCGGTAATGCTCAATTGCGTAACGCGCACCACGCTCTGCGCATAACAGAAACTCCCGAATCCCAAAAGGGCAAGCAGGAGCAGGGCGGTTTTTGTGGAAGATAGTTTTTTCATTAAGTGTTAATTGTGAGTTGTTAATTATTCATAGTTCTTAACTCTTAGTTCTTAGTTAAATCCACCCCCGCCTGTCGGCACCCCCGCCAGCGGGGGAGAGGTGCGCAAAGCGCCGGTGCAGAACGCGGGAGATTCCGAGCGGAGCACCCGCAGTGGATTGCTTCGGGCTACGCCCTCGTAATGACGAGAGACGGACGTTCTGTATATTTATGGCGACGTGTCGCGCCGGCATTAGGACATGTCTTAACGGTAAAAAGACGTGTCTTAACGATAAAAAGACATGTCTTAACAGCAAAAAGACATGTCCCAATAGTATATCGGTAAGCGAGCTGCTGCATCCCTTGCCTCGCAAGGCTTTGGGAAAGCGTGTCGCTGTAATTAACTGTGTATTAGTAAGTTGTGGGGGGGGGGGGTAGAATTAGATATTAAAAAAAACGACATCGCTTCGGCGTCCGAGAGAAGCGAAGCAGGTACAGTCGGATGTTTTGTCGTATTCATTTTATCTTTATTCCGTGTTTGAGAGTGCAAATGTACGCATCTTTTTTAAATAGGCAAGCGTTAATTGTTAATTGTTAATTGTTAGTTGTTCTTAACTCTTAACTCTTAGTTCTTAACTCTTAGTTCTTAGTTAAGTCCACCCCCGCCCTGCGGGCACCCCCGCCAGCGGGGGAGAGCTACGCAGGTTGCGCTTGTGCTTTATGCTTCCATGCTTAACTTTATTCTATTTCTTTCCAGATCTACGTGCAGCACTTTGACCATGACGTGCTGGTGCAGTTTGACTATATCGGTCGGGCTGGTTATGCGGTGGTTCGACAGTTTGGAAATATGTACCAGTCCGTTGTGTTTAATTCCTATGTCGACAAATACTCCGAAGTTGGTAATGTTCGTGACGATGCCGGGCAGTACCATGCCTACCCGCAAGTCTTCGATAGAGAATACGTCGGGCGCAAATTCGAAGACGGAGGCCATCTGGCGCGGGTCGCGACCGGGTTTGGAGAGTTCGTTCATAATGTCGGTCAGCGTGGGGATGCCGACGTTGTCGCTGACGTAGCGGGCGAGGTCGATTTTTTGGCGTGCCGTTTCGGAGGCCATCAGTTCGCGGACGGTGTGCTGTACGTCGCGCGCCATGCGTTCGATCAGGTCATAGCGTTCGGGGTGGACGGCGCTGTTGTCTAACGGGTTTTTGGCTTTGGGGATGCGGAGGAAGCCGGCGCTCTGTTCAAAGGCTTTTTCGCCCAGGCGTTTTACGTTCTTCAGTTGTTCGCGCGACAGGAATGCGCCATGTTCCTTACGGAAATCTACAATGTGTTGCGCTACCTGCGGCCCTATGCCCGATACGTACATCAGCAGATGTTTGCTGGCGGTGTTGAGGTTTACGCCTACGTTGTTTACGCAGCTTTCTACCACGGCGTCCAGTCGTTCTTTCAGTTTCTTTTGGTCGACATCGTGCTGGTATTGCCCGACGCCGATTGATTTCGGGTCTATTTTCACCAGTTCGGCCAGCGGGTCCATCAGGCGACGGCCGATTGATACCGCGCCGCGTACCGTTACGTCGTACTCCGGCAATTCTTCGCGGGCAATGGCCGAGGCGGAATAGATCGACGCGCCGTCTTCGCTTACCATAAATACCTGTACTGTGCGGGAGAATACCATTCTTTGGAGAAACAGTTCCGTCTCGCGGCTGGCCGTGCCGTTGCCTACGGCAATGGCGGTTATTTTGTAAGCTTCGATTAGCATGTTGAGTTTGCGCATGGCGCTGCTGCGTTCGTTTTGCGGCGGGTGGGGGTAAATTGTTTCGTTGTGTAGCAGGTTGCCTTGGTTGTCGAGGCATACGACTTTGCATCCGGTGCGGAAGCCCGGGTCGATGGCCAGCACGCGCTGTTGTCCCAACGGCGCTGCCAATAGCAGCTGACGCAGGTTTTCGGCAAATACGTTGATGGCCTCGGCATCGGCTTTTTCCTTTTGCCAGTGGATGGTTTCGGTTTCGAGCGACGGGCATAGCAGTCGTTTGTAAGCATCGGCGGCGGCGGCTTTGAGTTGTCCGCAGACGAAGGCCGGCGACTCGTCCCGGATAATCAGACGTTCGATCGCCTCTATCGCTTTTTCCTCATAGGGAATCAGTTTGATGGACAGAAATCCTTCGTTGTGCCCGCGCAGCACGGCCAGAAAACGGTGCGACGGGACGGCTTTCAGTCGTTCGGTATAGTCGAAATAACCTGCATACTTCGCGCCTTCCTCTTCTTTTCCTTTGACGACTTTGGCGTGTAACGTCGCCTCGCGTTGGAACAGCCCTCTCAAGGCGGCGCGGACGCGGGGGGCCTCGTTGATTTGTTCGGCGATGATGTCGCGCGCGCCGGCCAGTGCATCCTCGACGGTCGGCAGATCGGGTGTAATAAACGGTCGGGCGTCGATATCGGGCGTTTGCTGTAGCCAAATCATCGCAGCCAGCGGCTCAAGCCCTCGTTCTCGGGCGATGGTGGCGCGTGTACGGCGTTTCGGACGGTAGGGCAGATACAGGTCTTCCAGCGCCGTCAGTGTAAGGCAGCCGTCTATTTGGGCTTTGAGCGTGTCGGTCAGTTTGCCTTGCTCGGCGATCGTTTTGACGATGGTGTCCTTCCGTCCGTCTAATTCTTTGAATTTGGCCGCATGGTATTTGATGTCGGCTACCTGTACTTCGTCGAGGCTGCCTGTCGCCTCCTTGCGGTAACGGCTGATGAACGGGACGGTAGCGCCTTCGTCGAGCAGTTTCAATGTGTGTTCGACTTGCCACTCTTTCGCGCCGGTGGCTTGTGCAATAATAGAAATGTACGTGTGTTGTAACATAAAGTTGAAAAGAGGTGTGAAGTATGTATTACGGTTTATTCGTATGAAAATTCCTTTAGTTGCCGGCGGTAGGCGTTAAATATTTTGGATTTGGACACGAAGCCGATGTACTTGTTTTGGTCGTCGACTACGGGTAGATTCCAGACGTCGTGTTGTTCGAACTTGTCGAGTACCGACGCCATGTTTTCATACTCGTTGACTGTGGCCGGCACGGGTTGCATGAGGTCGCGTACGAAGGTGGTGGCGTATCGCTCGGCGTCGAACATGATGGGACGAATGTCGTCGAGCAGTACGATACCCAGCAGGTTGTTGTGCATGTCGATTACCGGGAACAGGTTGCGGCTCGAGCGCGCTACGACCTTTATCAGTACGCCCAGCGAATGGTCGGGCAATACGGCGTTGAAGTTCGTTTCGATCAGCGGGCGGATGTGGAGCAGTGTGAGCACAGCCTTGTCCTTATCGTGTGTCAGCAGGTCGCCACGCAGCGCCAGCCGTTTGGTGTAAATCGAATGTTTCTCGAAGCCGCGGATGGTTACGAACGATGTGGCCGAAGCCAGCATCAGCGGCATCAGCAGGTCGTAGCCTTTGGTAATTTCGGCGATGAGGAAAATGGCCGTCAACGGCGCTTGCATCACGCCGGCCATCATGCCCGCCATGCCCACCAGTGCGAAGTTGGCTTCGGGTACTGTATGGATGCCGCTGATGTTGATCAGTCGCGCCACCAGAAAGCCGGCGATGCCGCCCATGAACAGCGTCGGCCCGAATGTCCCGCCTACGCCGCCGCCACTATTGGTCAACGACATCGAAATAATCTTAAATACCATCACTCCGCCGAAGAACAGCAGGATAAACCATGTTTCGTTTTCGACCGCCCCGAAGAGCGTATGCCCGAAGGCGCCTCCGACGTTTTCGTTCAGCAGCGCCGACAGCGAGTCGTAGCCTTCGCCGTAGAGCGGCGGGAATAGAACCAGCAATATGCCCAACCCGACGGCGCAACACAGCCAGCGACGGAGCGGCTTTCGGATGCGTTTCAACTGCGTTTCGATAAACAGCGTGCCGCGTGTGAAATACAGCGAAGCGAGTCCGCAGAATGCGCCCAGTACAAGGTAGTACGGAATGTTCGACATCGAAAACAGTTCGAGGCTGTCGGTCGGGAACTGCACTACGTCGCCCATCAGCAGGAAGGAGATGGCAGTGGCTGTTACCGACGACACGAGCAACGGCAGGATAGAACCCATCGTCAGGTCAAACAGCAGGATTTCGAGCGTGAAGACAATGCCGGCCAGCGGCGCTTTAAAAATCCCCGCCACCGCGCCCGCAGCCCCGCAGCCTAACAGCAGGGCAATGTGTCGTTCCTTCAGATGCAGGATTTGTGCGACCTTCGACCCGATGGCCGCCCCGGTATAAACGATCGGCGCTTCGGCCCCCACCGACCCGCCGAAGCCGATGGTAATCGTACTGGCCACCATTGAGCTCCATGTGTTATGTCCTTTGATTTTCGACTTCCTCCGCGAGATTGCATATAGCACTTTCGTGATGCCGTGCCCGATGTCGGCCTTTACCACATAGCGCACGAACAGCAACGAGAGCAGCATCCCCACACCCGGATACACGAAAAACAGCAGGCTGTTGGCCGACGTATGAAACCAGTCTGTAAGCGCCCACTGCATAAAGTGGATGGTGTTTTTCAACAGCACCGCCGCCAGCCCGCTAAAAAAACCGACGACCAGCGCTAAAAGCAGTACCAGTCGACGTTCGGGCAATCGGTGGAGGCGCTGCTGCCCCCGACCGATCCAGTGTGTGATTTTATTCTTTGTGGTATTCATTCGTTCGTCAAAGATACAAAATATTTCCGCAGCCATTGTTTCACTTCGTCGATGTCGACCGCCGCACCCGTTTCGGCGGCCAGCGACGTTACGCCCTTGTCGGTAAACCCGCACGGGTGGATGTATCGGTAATAGCGCAGATCGGTATTGATGTTCAGCGCCAACCCATGTGTCGTTACATAATGCGATGCGTGTACGCCTATTGCGCCTATCTTCCGCGCCGACGGACTTCCGGCATCCAGCCACACCCCCGTAGCGCCGGTCAGCCGTCCGGCCGTTACGCCATACTGCCGCAAGGTGCGGATGATGATCTCTTCCAGCGTAAAAATGTATTGCTTCAACGATAGATGCAGCCGCTCCAAATCCAGCACCGGATAACAGACAATCTGTCCGGGGCCATGGTAGGTAATATCTCCGCCACGGTCTACATGGTAATAACGCGCACCGATTTGCGCCAGCCTGTCGGCGTCGATCAGCAGGTTCGACGTGTTTCCGCGTCGCCCGAGCGTATACACATGCGGATGTTCGCAGAAAACCACTGTCCCCGCCGCCGGCTCGTCGTCCGATGTAGCGGAAGCGTGAGCAGTAGCGGAAGCGTGAGCCGTTTTGCGAGCGATCAATTGGGCGGCCATCGCTCGTTGCCGCTCCCACGCTTCGGCGTAGTCGATAATATCCCAGTCGAGAAAAAGCATGTTAATGTATTTTGCAAAATTCCGTATACGCTCTGAACATCGTTATCTTTAAACTGGAGGCCGTCGGCTTACTGTTTTTCTCTTTTCGTCCTCATTTCGAAAAGCGCCTCCCTCATTTGCTCCTGCAAGTTCTTCATCGTTTCTTTGCTTGAGTGCGCCGCTACTTCGGTTTCATGGATTTCGGGGAGAATATGCATGCGGAACACTTGTCGCGGTTTGAGTTTCCATCCGTTTTGCATGGCAAAGTTACCGTCGATGACGACGGGCAGGATAGCTGCGCCGGCTCTTTTAGCCAGCAGGAAACCACCCTCTTTGAAATCGTGTATTTCCCCGTCCTTTGCGCGCGTACCTTCGGGAAACAGGATGATGCTCACCCCGCGACGGATATACGCCTGCGCCTCGTTCAGCATTTTCATCAGACCGGTGCGGTCGCCGCGTGTAATCGTGATGTCACGATGCAGCCACAACGCCCACCCGACAAAAGGAATGCGCAGTACTTCCCGTTTGGACACCCATTTAAAAATCACCGGTACTTTATACAGCAGGCAAATATCGAGCATCGACTGATGGTTCGACATAATCACGTAGGTTTTGCCGGCGGTTATATGTTCGCGCCCCGTCACACGGATTTTCCACCACGGCGACGCCCAATAGTATTGCAACCCCCAGAAATACGAATAGAAATGTAGCGCCTTCCGATCGCGGTCGAACAGGACGGTCAGTCCCAGCAGCACAAACCCTGCGAGAAACAGGGCAGGAGTAACGATGATAAAATAAATATAATACAGTATCGAAAATACCACTTCTTTACGTAAACGGCATGTGCACTTGTAAAGCCGGTAAACCAGATAGCCGGCCAGCACACCGAAGGCCGCCCCGCACAGGATGTCGCCCGGATAGTGCTTCCCTACATAAATGCGGCTGTAGGCCACCAGCGCCGCCCATCCATAGAGGCCGCCCGTCCAGCCTTTATTTCTTATCAGCAATGCCGCGATAGTAGCCGTCCCGAAGATATTCGCCGCATGGTTCGAAATAAAACTCCTGAATGCGCCGCTACAAGCCTCCAGCGAATAGATAAGCCCCTCGAACGCAATGCACGGACGGGGACGTTCGACCGCATGTTTAATCACATTGCCCACCATGTCGGTCAGCGCAAACGTCAGGGCGACGGCCACCACCGCCCCTAACCCGACTTTCCACGAACGACGGCTGAAAAAGAAAAAAACGATACCTATATATAATAGTATCCACGAAAGGCGTCCCGAGGCAAATACCATCAGTGTATCCATCGTTGGACAATGCGCCCCGTTCAGCCATAAAAACAATTGCTTGTCGAGAGTGTCAAGATAGTTGATCATTATTGAGTTGTTGTGTTGTTTACCTCTCCTCCGGCTCTTCTGTGAAGAGAGGCCGGGGGAGAGGTTTTATTTGTTTAACGCTACAAAAATACACTTTTTTGAGAGAATAGATTGATGTATTAAGAAAGGAGATGCATTTCAACCGGTCGGGTTTCCAAAATCCCAAAGGCGTGACATTATTATAGCAAAGCAACAATCACCGCCTCTTATGAAATGCCGAAAGAGCAATAGGGGGATGCCCCTATAACCTATAGGGGGATACCCCTATAACCTATAGGGGGATGCCCCTATAACCTATAGGGGGATGCCCCTATAACCTATAGGGGGGTGCCCCTATAACCTATAGGGGGGTGCCCCTATAACCTATAGGGGGGTGCCCCTATAGGCAGTAGGGGGGTGCTCCTTTCCCCTTTGTTCATCATTACCTCCCGGGCAAGGCGCTCATTCTACCTCACATAATAATTCGCCTTCTTGTCGTATTTCAGCAAATCGTACAGCATAGCTGATTTTGCTTTAAACAGGAAACTCCAACTCTGGTATTGCCCGAAAGGCGTCCATTGCACGTCGAAGTCAAAACAATGTAGATCGTAGTGGATACTGAGGGTGGTAGTAGTCAGCTTCAATTCTTTGAAGTCGAACCCGCTTTGCGCGGAGATATTCATCGCTTCCGTGAGTTTTAGCTGACCGTTGAAATTCAATGCTTGCATCGTGTTTCCTTCCTTAATGCCCCGTGGATAACTGACCGAATAATTGAACGAGTAATTGAATCCGAATGACCAGGGGGCTTTGAAATCATCGTAAAACAGGTATTCGGTATACAGATAGTCGCCCGTTTCGGGGTCGTAACGGGGAATACCTTCGAGGGTTGCAGGATTATTTTTTATTCCCTCTTCGCCGCCCTTAAACTGATACCCGCCGGAGAATCCGAAGGAGGTCAAACGCGCAAGACCGCCGCCTGCAGCAATATTAAATTGGCTAACACGTTGCCCATTCCGCACCGCATACGGATCGAAAACGGCATTCGCGCTGATGCCTACGCCTAAAATATTCGTGCTCAACGACGCATTAATAATAGAGAGATTCATAGAATCGGCCAGAAAGTTATAACTGCCCGAGAAGTTCAGGTTGTCTATCAGTTTTATTTTGGAAACGCCATTGGTCGTATCTTTCTTGTTGCGCACCTTTACTTCAAAATTATTGCCCAGCGTAAAACCCAGCGACGCCGCTTGCCCGCCGCCGGGCGCTCCGTACAGGCCGGAATACATATTGTAGTTCAGCGAATGCGCCGCACCTTGCCTGTCCGTATAATAATAGGTACGGTGGCCGTTCCATGCGGTACGCAAATCGGGACTGTACGAGAGACTGATCGAGGGCGTAATAACGTGCCGGAAAGCCTGTATATACGCATTTCGTCCGGCTTGAAACGTACCGTAAATGCGCGTGCTGAGCGAGGCGCCGAAACTGTACGAATGCGCCATGTGAAATTCACTGAACGATTGACTTTTTATATCCTCTACACGTCCCGTCGAATCGTTCCACGACTTTTGCAGGCTTTGGAAAAACATCGTCATCCCATAGCTGACCGATGGCGACACGTTGATATACTTAAGCAGGTTCATCGACGGAAGCCCGATGGAAAAGTTATGCTTCATCCCGTTTTCCAACTTGCTCCAAAATTCGGGCGTACCCAGTTCCGATTCTTTAAACCGGATTTTGTTATCGAAATTCGTATTGTACGAAAAACTGATTTGCTCGTACCACTGCTCTTTTCCCACGCCGCGTTTACGTTTGAACGGATAAATCGTACTCATCGAAAAAGTCATATTAGGCAAGGTCAGGGCATACGAGCTATCCTGCATATTCTGGCTGTGCGTAAGGTTGACCGACAGGTTGAAAGGCGTACCTTCCCAGCGTTTGGCCAGCGAAATACTGGACTGCGTCGTACTCTGCAGGGCATTTTGCGGGTTCGTCATACTGTTATACCGCCGGTACGACGACGACATGTAATTGACGCTGGCGCTCAACGTCAATTCGGGATTGGCTTTCGGATCTTGCCGGTGGCTCCAGCTAATGGCAAAATTCCGGCTCGAAGAATAGTCCGTCGAACCGGCAGCGCCCGATACATTTTCGGAGATATTAAAACTGAACGTGCCGTCGAATTTATACAATTTCTTATAACGTGCATCGGCACGCATAGCCCACGACCCCAGCGTGAAATAATCGCCGGTAAGCGCCAGATCAAAGTATTCGCCAAACACAAAATACCAGCCGATGCGGTTTACATAAAAACCGCGCGACGGTTCTTCGCCAAATGTCGGGAAAAGAAACCCGCCGGCGCGGTCGCTACGTTTCGGGATAAAACCGAAGGGTAAAAATAGCGGCGTCGGCACATCTTCTATCACCAAATACGCCGGGCCGAAAACCGTCTGGCTGTTCGGTTCAGGTGTTACTTTGGCGCGTGTCAGGCGTAAATAAAAGTGGGGGTGCTCGGCATCGCAGGTCGTGTATTTGCCGTGGTGTACATGAATCGAATTATCGGGCATTTTTTTAATACTTTCGCCGTGCAGGAACGCCTCGCCTTCGGCAGTAATGACATTATTGATTTTGGCTTTACGCGAACTGAAATTATAATACCCGGTTTCCATGGCATACTCCTTCCCGTCCTCCGTCATCACCGGCTGCCCGACCGGTTTGCCGGTGCTGTCGGGTACGCCGGAGGCAAATACAATGCGCGTATTCATATTATAAGCCATGTACTCCGCCTTCATTTCCAGATTGGCATACGTAACCGTCACATCGCCGTAATAATAAATCATCCGATCTTCACCGGTAAAATCGTAAATGGTGGAATCGCGGCCGTCGCTGAAAACAGGCGCATCCAATGAACTCACCCGCCGCGCAACTGAATCAACCGCTGTCGAATCAAGCGCCGTCGAATCAAGCGTCATCAGACTGCTGTCGACAAGCACCTGCTGCAAAATATCGCCCGCCGCGCTGTCGGACGCTTCTGCTACCCATGGGGAGAATAATAAAACGATGCCTGCGTAGAAAGGAATTAGTTTTAAAAATTGAATATTCAAAATAATATACTATTTTTGCAAAATGCTTACAAAGGTACAAAAAAGTTTAAAGTATATATGAAGAGTGTAATCCGATACATTTTGCTGTTCGTGTGTGGTACTGTCGCGGGCGTTTTGACATACGCGCAAGGCCCTACGGGTGAATATCGCATCCGCAAGGTGGTAATTGATGCGGGGCATGGCGGCAAAGACCCCGGTGTGGTCGGAAGAAGATTGAAAGAAAAAGACGTAGTACTCCCTATTGCCCTGCAATTAGGCAAACTGATCAAAGAGCAACATCCCGAAGTAGAAATTGTGTACACACGCGACAAGGACGTGTTTATTCCACTGGACGAACGCAGCGCTATAGCCAATAAATGCAATGCCAATTTGTTCATCTCTATCCATGCCAACAGCGTGCTGAACAAAAGGAATGCAGGCGCGCGCGGGTCGGAAACCTATATCATGGGGCTACATCGCTCGGCCGACAATATGGAAGTTGCCCAGCGCGAAAATGCCGTTATTTCGTATGAGCGTGACTATGAGACCAAATACGAAGGATTTGACCCTAATTCTCCCGAATCATATATTATTTTTTCATTAATGCAGTATGCCTATTTCGACCAAAGTTTGGCATTCGCTGGCATGGTGCAGGAACAACTGCCGCTGTCGCCCATAACAAAAAGCCGCGGCGTGCAGCAAGCTGGCTTTTTAGTCCTTTGGCAAACAACAATGCCCAGTGTATTGATAGAAGTTGGTTTCTTGTCGAACCCGATGGAAGAATCCTTGCTGGCTAAGGTGGAAACGCGGAACGATATTGCCCGGCGCATTGCCACCGCGTTCTCTAACTATAAAGCCCGATATGAACAGCACGGTGTTTTAACGACCGTTGCCGCCGAGCAATCCGCCGTTACGCCTGCTTCGACGCCGCCTGCTACCACAACCCCTGACGTTACCACGCCTTCTGACATATCGCCCGCATCGCAACCGCAAATCACCCCGCCGGCTACCGCCAAACCTCAAAAACCAGCCACGACAACGCCCCAAAAGACACCCATGTATTATTCTATCCAGATTTTTGCGACTAGTACGCCAAGAAACGTGAGCGCCAAAGAATATGCGTTACTCAAAGACATGCGCGGCATTTATGACGGACGGCTTTATAAGTATATAGTAGAAAAACATACGACCTATGACGCCGCGTTCTCGTCGTGCCTCAAATTGCGCAAGCAGTATACCGACGCCTTTGTCGTCCGCGTACAAGGTGATAAAATCCTTCCGCGTTAATGGTGAATGGATAATGGACGCTAAACAACTAAACAGTTCAACAACTAAACAAATCAATAAATCAGCAACAAATGAAACTAAAGATCAGTAAAGAAGTAAAAATTGGGATTTATGCGATCACTATCCTTGTAGTCATGTATTGGATTTTCAACTTTCTCAAAGGACGTGACTTATTCAACACGTACAACACCTACTATGCCACCTACGAGAATGTTGAAGGGTTGACGCAATCAGCGCCCGTGTTTTTAAAAGGATTGAAGGTAGGGAGCGTGATAAAGATCGTATTCGAAAAAGAAGAGCAATCGTTCTTAGTCACGTTGCGCGTCGATAACCACTACGGCATTCCCGAGCACTCCACCGCCGAAATATACGCCGCCGACATTATGGGCACTAAAGCCATCCGTATACTTGTAAGCAACAGCCCGAAACTTGCACAGTCGAAAGAGTACCTGAAATCTAGTGTGGCGTCGGATATGATGACCATGATGGTGAACGAACTGACGCCTATTAAAAACAAGTTAGACGTACTGCTAAGTAACCTGAACGTAACGGTGGAGACGATCAACCACATTCTCAACGAAGAAAAGCAGCGGGAGTTGGACGAAAGCATCCGCTCTTTAAACAAAACGATGAAACACATTGAACGTATCGCCGGTGTAGTCGATGCGCAAAAAGATCACCTTGGCAATACGCTCGAAAATGCGGATGCGTTTACCGCTTCGTTACGTAACAGTACGCAGCATATTGAATCCGTGATTCAAAACTTGGAACAAATTTCCGATTCCTTAGCCCAATCCAATCTTAAAGGAACGGTGGAACGCTTAAATCTGCTATTGGTACAGGTTTCCGATACTACGGGCACGGTGGGGCAATTACTGTATAACGACGAATTATATCAACGCCTGTCAATTACCTTAAAAGATTTGGATGCGCTGATTAACGACTTGCGGGCAAACCCTAAAAAGTATGTGAAACTGTCATTGTTTTAGGGTCGGATGTAGTGAAATCTTTTTTGCAGGCAAAAAATAATTTGGTAAAAATCAAAGAGATAAAAACAAGAGATTTTTGGAATAGAAAATTTAACATAAAATAGTCCGTATTTTGAAAAGTTAAAATGAGGGCATTATGCTTTTTTTGAAATTTACAATACCCCCATCGCTTTTTTTTTCCAAATTTTTTCTTCAATTTTGCTGCACAAAGTTAAATTATACTATCAACACTTAAAAAACTCTTTATACTATGCGTCCGATTGAAAACTATCAACAGGTGTGGAATAACTGTCTCCACGTGATTCGTGATATTATCTCCCCCCAAAGTTTCAAAACATGGTTTGATCCGATCATTCCTCTCCAACTAAGGGAAAATGTGTTGACCATTGAAGTGCCGACCTCTTTCTTTTATGAGTATTTGGAAGCAAATTTTATTGATTTAATCAGTAAAGTGCTGCGCAAGGAATTGGGGCTAAATGCACAATTGGAGTACAGTGTACGCATAGTCAAAGAAGGGTCGCCGGTAGTGTATCCACCTAAAGGACATGTGCCGCCGAAGAATCCGGCCGTGCCGTTTTCGATTGATGCAGGGAAAAATATCCCCAACCCTTTTGTGATTCCGGGGCTTAAGCAATTGCAAATCGACCCGCAACTTAACCCTGAATATTCCTTCTCCAATTTCGTGGAAGGCGACTGTAATCGGCTGGCACGCGCCGCCGGCTTGAATATTGCCGAAAATCCGGGACGCACGGCCTTCAACCCGCTATTTCTATATGGCGCATCGGGGCTGGGGAAAACGCATTTGGCGCAGGCCATCGGGATTGCCGTCAAGGAAGTATTCCCGGATAAAATAGTATTATACGTAAACGCCAATCGTTTCCAGACGCAATTTATAGACGCTCAGGTAGTGAAAAACAAACTGAACGATTTCCTGCATTTCTACCAAATGATAGATGTGCTGATTTTGGACGATGTGCAGGAATTTGCCGGAAAAGAAGGCACACAAAATGCTTTTTTCCATATCTTCAACTACCTGCATCAATCGGGCAAGCAACTGATTCTGACATCGGACAAAGCGCCGGTTGATTTGCAGGGACTGGAACACCGGTTGCTGTCGCGCTTTAAATGGGGCCTGCCGGCCGAACTGCAAGCACCTGATTATGCTACGCGCATAGCCATCCTGAAAAACAAGGCATATCTCGACGGCATGCAACTCGAAGACAATGTCGTGGAATATATTGCCGACCGGATTTCGACCAATATCCGCGAACTGGAAGGCGCGTTGCGGTCGTTGCTGGCGCAGGCGACATTCAATAAAAAAGCGATTACACAAGATTTGGCGGAAGAAATTACCGAAAAATTAGTGAGCGCTGCGCAGCAGGAGATTTCGATTAGTGAAATCCAGAAAGCCGTTTGTACGTACTTCGATATCACGTCCGAGAGTATCGTGTCGAAATCGCGGAAACGGGAGATTGTGCAAGCCCGCCAGATTGCCATGTACTTGAGCCGTAACCTGACAAAAGAGTCGTTAGCTTCTATCGGCATACAAATCGGCGGAAAAGATCATGCCACCGTCCTCCATGCCTACAACACCGTATGTGATCTCATGGAAACAGATCGGCATTTCAAGCAATACGTAACTGATATTGAAAAACGATTGAAAGCGACATGGTAATGAATAACAAATAAATACACACCATATGATACACAGCACATAGAATTAAACTACATGTGAAAAGGGCGGGATAATTCCGCCCTTAGTTATTTTGGTCGTGAGGCGTGAGACGTAAAGCGTGCCTGTCATGTCCTGACCCGGGTTGACAGCAAAAGGAGGACAAAAGATGACAAAAAGTACAAAGAAAACGTATCGGAACAGTATTTGCTTTAAGCAAAAAGTAGTAGAAGAAATAAGGGCCGGAGTTAGCCGGAAGTATGGGATAAAAGAAGCTAATACGGTAAGGAACCGTGTTCAGCGTTACGGGGATCAAGGGATGTTAAACGAAGTAATATGTGTAAAAATAAGAAACGAAAGAAATCGTTTCCACCGGTATGGAAATATATTTATAAAGAACGACTATTTATTTTCAACTCTTTATTAGTGTAAAGTTGCATGTACTAATTGAACTTACCAAACCTTATGCCCTCGTACCTTACGCCTTTTACCCTACAATCAGCTGTGTGCCACTATGTAATATTGCCATGAAATAATACAGCGCATAAATCAACAAAAAACACTATCTTTGTTCTTGATGTTTGATTTTATTCATATTAATCTGTCTGACATGCTGGATATTGTCTTTGTGGCATTATTTCTGTATCAAATTTACAAATTGATTCGCGGCACGAGTGCGATGAATATTTTTACCGGTGTGTTGCTACTATATTTCCTTTGGTATGTGGTTCGGGCGTTGCATATGGACTTGTCGTCGGCCATACTGGGGCAGATTTTGGGCGTGGGGATTCTGGCGATTATTATATTATTTCAACAAGAAATACGTCGCTTCCTGCTGCATTTGGGCAGGCGGTTCAATACGCAGCGCTACGCATGGTTGCAGCGCATCTTCAATCAAAATTCGACGGTAGCTGTTACACTTGATTTGGATGCGTTGACAATGGCCTGCCGCAATATGTCGGACACGAGAACCGGTGCGCTGATTGTCATCGGGCGTAAATCGGCGATGGATATGTATGCTGCTACCGGCGATGTGATCGACGCTAAAATGAACAATCGTCTCCTTGAAAATATCTTCTTTAAGAATTCACCGCTGCACGACGGAGCGGTGATTATCGTGCACAATAAAATCCATGCTGCCCGCTGCACTCTGCCGATTACCGACCGAACAGTGCCGGCGCAGTACGGTATGCGTCACCGCGCGGCAGTAGGATTGACCGAAAACACCGATGCGATGGTTGTCGTCGTATCGGAAGAGACCGGGAACATCTCGCTTGTCCACAACGGCCACATCACCCGAATGAGCGGCGCAAACGAACTGCGCGTAAAAATCGAGGGATTGTTGGCCATCGAATATTAACGCTCACGTTTTGTATCAATATGCCGTCGCCAATTCGATGGCTCTGTCGACGGCGGCCTGCAGGCCGCCGGTTTTTTTGCCGCCGGCGGTAGCCAGAAACTTCTGGCCGCCGCCACTGCCGTCGATTTCTTTGGCGGCTTCGCGTACAATGAGGGATGCATTCAGTCCCTGTTCTACCAAATTGTCCGACAACGCGACGGTGAGCGACGGTTTACCGTCGTGTACTACGCCGCCGACAAACACCAGCGCCGGCTGCTCGTTGCGGATACGGAAAGCCAAATCTTTTACCATATCCGGCGGGATATTCACCGGCAGCACCGCTAGATGGTAGCCATTAACGATCTGCAGGTGCTGTTGCAGATGCTCCTTGAGTTGTTTCACCCGTTCGGCGACGAAGGCCTGTACTTGTTTTTCCAGTTGGGTATTGTCGCTAATAACTTTGCGGATAGCTTGCACAAGGTTGGGCGAATGGTTAAACAGTTCGCCGACGCTACGCAGTATGTCCTGGCAGTTGTCGATCAGCGCCTCGGCTTTGGCGGCCGACACGGCTTCAATCCGACGGACGCCGGCCGCTACGGCGCTCTCGCCGACAATACGGAAAAACCCGATGTCGCCGGTGGCATGGACATGCGTGCCGCCGCACAGTTCTATCGACTCGCCGTAGCGCACGACCCGCACCTCCGACTCGTATTTCTCGCCGAACAGCGCCATCGCCCCCATCGCCTGCGCCGCCGCTATCGGCAGCCGGCGATGTTCGTCCAGCGGGCTATTGGCGCGTATCAGGGCATTGACCAGATGCTCGACACGGCGGATTTCCCCATCGCTGACTTTTTGGAAATGCGAAAAGTCGAACCGCAGGTAATCGGGATGCACCAGCGAGCCTTTTTGCTCGACATGCGTGCCCAACACGCTCCGCAGAGCGTAATGCAGCAGGTGCGTCGCGGTGTGATTGCACGCTGTAGCCTGCCGGCGCACCGTGTCGACCTGTGCCGTAAACGGAGACATCAGGTCGGCGGGCAGGGTGGCGGCAATATGGATGGTCAATTTGTTTTCCTTTTTCGTATCGACGATGGCAATCTGCTCCCGTCCGTTGTCAATCGTACCCGCATCGCCCGTCTGACCGCCGCTCTCGCCATAGAAAGGCGTCCGGTCGAAAACCAGCTGCACCTGCTCTTTGCCTTTGGTTTTCACGCGACGGTAACGCGCAATGTGGACGGTCTCGGTCGTGGTGTCGTAGCCGACAAACGTCGTCTGCTCTGCCGGTCGCACGATGATCCAGTCGCTCTCTTCGGTGGCGGCGGCGTGGCGGCTGCGCTGTTTTTGGCCTTCCAATTCCTTTTCAAAAGCCGGCATGTCGACGCTAAAACCCTTTTCGCACGCCATCAATGCCGTTAAATCTACCGGAAATCCATACGTATCGTACAATTGAAACGCCTCTTTGCCGCTGATGATTTTCGTGTCGGTGTGCTTGTCGATCACCGAATCGAGCAGGCGGATGCCTGTTTCGAGTGTTCGCAGGAAGGCTGTTTCTTCCTCGCGGAGTACCTGTTCTATCAACGCCTGCCGCGCGATCAGTTCGGGGTAGGCGGCGCCCATTTCGGCCACCAGCGCCGGCGCCAGACGACAAATAAACGGCTCGTTAAGCCCCAGGAACGTATAGCCGTAGCGCACTGCCCGCCGCAAAATCCGCCGGATGACGTACCCCGCTTTGGCATTCGACGGCAGTTGACCGTCGGCAATCGAAAAACAGCACGTCCGCAGGTGGTCGGCAATCACGCGCATCGCCACCGTTTCCTGCGGGTGCGCCCCGTAGGTCTTCCCGCACAGGCGGGCTATTTCGCGAATAACAGGCTGGAACACGTCCGTATCGTAATTACTCTTTTTCCCCTGCAGCAGCATACACAGCCGCTCGAAGCCCATTCCGGTATCGACATGTTTTTTGGGTAACAACTCCAGCGTGCCATTGGCCTTACGGTTATATTGAATAAACACCAGATTCCATATTTCGACCAGCAGCGGATGCCCCTGATTGACCAGTGTCGCCCCGTCGACACGCTGCCGTTCCTCGTCGTCGCGCAGGTCGGCATGGATTTCGCTGCACGGGCCGCACGGGCCTACGTCGCCCATTTCCCAAAAATTATCCTTCCGCGAGCCACGCAGAATACGCTCGTCGGGCAGAAATTGACGCCAAATTGTCAACGCTTCGGTATCGGCCTCCAGATGGTCCGGCGCGTAGCCTTCAAAACAGGTTACATATAACCGTTCCCTGTCGATTTTATATACCTCCGTCAGCAGTTCCCACGCCCACGCAATCGCTTCCTGTTTAAAATAATCACCAAAACTCCAATTGCCCAGCATTTCGAACATCGTATGATGATAGGTATCGTGCCCGACCTCCTCCAAATCGTTGTGTTTGCCGCTTACGCGCAGGCATTTTTGCGTATCGGCCACGCGTGGGTGTTCGGGCGGCGTATTACCGAGAAACCAGTCTTTAAACTGATTCATCCCGGCATTGGTAAACATGAGCGTCGGGTCGTTTTTCACCACTATCGGCGCCGACGGGACAATGGCGTGTTGTTTATTGGCAAAAAAAGTAAGAAAGGTTTGACGGATTTCCTGAGACGTGATCATAATGACAAAAGATATTAATAATACGATGAATTTTTGCACAAAATTACAATTTTTTCGTCTACTTAGAAAAAATCATTATATTTGCACACCAATAAAAAGAATTTTACCTAATTACATGGCTCGATCACAATATAAATTTAATGCTGAAACGCTTTTATTTGAAGTAACTCGCATCTCCCGAGGAACGAAGTTTAAGCGTTTTCTCTGCGGGTTCTTAGTGAGCGCTCTGTTGACCGTGGGGTATTACATGATCTACATTCAATATTTTGATACGCCGCATTTGCTCTCGATGCGACGGGAAAATGCCGACTTGTTGGTTAAATACGATTTACTGAATAAACGCTTTGAAGAAGCGAACGCTTTCCTGACGCAAATACAACATCGCGACAATAATGTATATCGCGCTACATTCGGCTTGGAGATTATCCCTTCGTCCATCCGCGACGCCGGCTTCGGCGGGGTTGAAAGGTACAGTCATCTCGAAAAATCGAACTATGCATCGGCCTTAATCCAAACGTCGCAACAATTGGATATTCTCCTGAAAAAAGCCTATATTCAATCCATTTCTTTTGATACTATTACCAAACTGGCAGCCATGACCGAACAAATGAGCTACTGCGTCCCGGCCATCCAGCCTGTTTCTTCGGATAAAATGCGTATTACCGACGGCTTCCGCTACCGCATTAATCCGGTAGATGGAAGAGGCCAACACCACAGGGGAATTGACGTCGGTGTTCCCACAGGAACGCCGATATTCGCTACCGGAAACGGAGTAGTAGAAACCACCAAATATTCCTTTCTCGGATACGGTAACTGTGTCGTTATTAATCATGGCTTCGGGTATTCTACCCTCTATGCACACTTATATAAAATTATGGTATCCGAAGGACAACCGATTAAACGTGGCGAACAAATAGGACTGTCGGGCAATACGGGCAAAAGTACCGGCCCGCACTTGCACTACGAAGTATTGTATCAAGGCAAACACCAAAACCCGATAAATTATTTCAGCAGCGATATCGACATCGACGAATATGAAAAAATCCTGGCAAACGCCCAGGAAAATAAAGAATTTGACTAATGCAATACCGGTATAAATACAGTCAGGAGTATCTTGATTTCGTTAAGGTACGTCGAGGTATCTGGCGCGGAGCGTGGCGTTTTTCGCTCTATTTTGTAGGAAGCGTACTGGTGGCGATTGTGTATTACTTTGTTTTTTCGGCATTCTTCTATACGCCGGAAGAACGCGGGTTGCTGCGCGAAAATCAACTGCTCGCCCAACAATACGACGCGCTGAACCAACGTTTCGACCAGCTGGAAACCGTGTTGAACGACATCAGCCAGCGCGACAACCAAATTTACCATACCATTTTTCAGGCCGACCCGCTACCCTTTACGGGCACGGGCATCGGCGGCGTCGACCGCTATGAGGAATTGGAGTCGTTTAGCAATAAAGATTTGGTGATAACGACCGACCAACGCCTGCACAACCTCGCGCTCCGTGTGCAAAAGCAATCCGCTTCGCTCGATAGCATTACCGCCCTGCTGCAACGCCAGAAAACGGCATTCCTGAGCCTGCCGGCCATACAACCCATACGGAATAAAGACCTGTCGCGCACCGGCGCTTCTGTAGGACTGCGCATTCACCCATTCTACAAAGTGCTGCGGGAGCATACGGGCATTGATTTTATTGCCGCGATGGGCGTCGATGTCATGGCCACGGGCGACGGCGTCGTCGCCGTCGTAGAACGTTCGATGCGGGGATATGGAAACAAAGTCGTCATCGACCATGGGAACGGCTACACAACCGTATATGCACACCTTAATACTATTAGCGTAGCAAAAGGGCAACGGGTAACGCGCGGGCAAGTCATCGCAACGGTCGGGAACTCCGGCATGGCGATGGCCATGACGCCACACCTCCACTACGAAGTGTTGAAGGACGGCGAAGTGCAGGACCCGTTACATTTTTTTATCATCGACATCATGCCCGCCGAGCGCGACCGGATGATACAGCTGGCAACCAACAGCGGACAGTCGCTGGATTAGGAAGAGCAGGAGGAAGTAGAAAAACAGGAAGAACCGGAGAAACCGGAAGAACCGGAGAAAAAGGAGGAAAACAAATGGCATACAAAGAACCAATCATAGAAAAAATATACTACACTATCGGAGAAGTAGCCGAACTGTTGGGTGAATCGACCTCGCTGATACGCTTCTGGTCGAATAAAATGGACGACATTATCCACCCGACCAAAAACCGTAAGGGCAACCGTTTATTTACGCCCCACGACGTCGAGACCCTCAAAATCCTGCACCGGCTCACCAAAGAACAGGGGATGACCCTCGAAGGCGCACACAAACGAATCAAAGAAAACAAGCCCGGCGAGAATCATAACCTCGAAATTATCGAATCGTTGAACGCGATAAAACAAGAACTGCTCGAAGTAAAAGAACTGCTGTAACCCACCCTGCACATGAATCGACCGACTGCCGCACAAATAGCCGCAATCATAGAAGAACTGGCGCCCCTGCATTATCAGGAACCTTACGACAATGCCGGATTCTGCGTCGGCAACCCGCACACCGAAATCACGGCGGCGCTCCTGTGCGTAGACGTAACCGACGCCGTCCTCCGTGAAGCCATAGAAACAGGCGCTAACCTTATCATCTCGCACCACCCCGTTATTTTTAAAGGACTGAAACACCTGACCGGACAAACCTGCGTGGAACGGATCGTAACGCAAGCAATCAAGCACGACCTTGTACTCTATGCCGCCCATACGAATATCGACAGCGTACGCGGCGGAGTGAGCGAGGGCATGTGCCAACGACTGGGGCTACGCCACACCAAAATCCTCGCGCCCCGTGAAGCCGGCGCCGACACAGGCTTTGGCATGGCCGGCGAATTGCCGCAGCCGCTCTCACCGGCGGATTTTCTACAAACCGTTAAAACGACATTCGGAACGCCGGTACTCCGTTACTCACAACCGCCGGCGGGGACTATCACACGAGTCGCCGTATGCGGGGGCAGCGGGGCATTCCTCATTCCGGCAGCCGCAACCGACGGTGTACAGGCATTCATCAGCGCCGACTTTAAGTACCACGACTTTTTCGATGCCGACAACCACCTGATGATTATCGACGTCGGCCATTACGAAAGCGAACAGGAGGTAATCCACATTTTTTACCGTTGTCTTACGAAAAAAATGCCTACCTTTGCCATCCAAATGACAAAAAACAATACCAACGCAATAAATTATTATTAAAATATGGCATCAAAAGAAACAGCAACAGAAAAAACGCCCGTAGAGAATGAAACCCTTCCGGTAACCACCGAGGCAACCCCTGCTAAAAAAGTAGCAGCTAAGAAAGCGCCTGCTAAAAAGGCAGCAGCTAAGAAAGCCCCTGCTAAAAAAGCAGCAGCTAAAACAACCCCTAAAACAGTAGCCGTTGAGACAGCGCCCGTAGCCGTTGAGACAACCCACGTAGCCGCTGAGACAACCCCCGTAGCCGCTGAGACAGCGCCCGTAGCCGTTGAGACCGCGCCTGTAGCCGTTGAGACAGCGCCCGTAGCCGTTGAGACAGCGCCCGTAGCCGTTGAGACCGCGCCCGTAGCCGTTGAGACAGCGCCTGTAGCCGTTGAGACAGCGCCTGTAGTCGTTGCGACAGCGCCCGTAGCCGTTGAGACCGCGCCTGTAGCCGTTGAGACCGCGCCCGTAGCCGTTGAGACAACCCCTGTAGCCGCTGAGACAGCGCCCGTAGCCGTTGAGACAGCGCCCGTAGCCGTTGAGACAGCCCCTGTAGTCGTTGCGACAGCGCCTGTAGCCGTTGAGACAGCGCCTGTAGCAGCTAAGGCAACCCCTGTAGCAGCTAAGGCCACCCCGGCTAAAAAAACAACAGCTAAGGCAGCAGCTAAAACCATTCTGACTAAGACGACTCCGACAGCGCCTAAGGCGGCGCCGGTTAAAAAGACAATAACGGATAATGACACACCGGAAGCGAAATTGCGCATCCTTTTTCAAATGCAACAAGCTGACTCGCAAGCCGACCAGCTACGGCTACTACGCGGCGAACTACCGCTCGAAGTGCGCGACCTCGAAGATGAAATCCACGGACTGAAAACACGGATCTCGAACCTGCAAGCCGACGTAAAAGCCATAGATTCGAATATCACCAAGAAAAAAATAGATATCGAAACAGCTACAGAAGCAGTAAAACGCTACGGCGAGCAACAAAAGAACGTAAAAAATAACCGTGAATACGATTCACTGTCAAAAGAAATCGAATACCAAAATCTGGAAATCGAACTGGCCAACAAGCGCGTAAGAGAATATAGCGAACAAATGAGAGAGCGTAAAACCATGCTCGACGAAACCAAAAAACGCATGACCGAACGCAGCGAAGACCTCGAAATAAAGAAAAGAGAACTCGACGAAATAATCGCCGAAACCGCTAAAGACGAAAAGGAATTAGAAAAAAAATCAGCCGCACTGCAAGCCCTGCTCGACCCCCGCATGCTGACCGCCTACCTGAAAGTACGCAAAAACGCCCGCAACGGACTGGCTGTAGTAAAAGTACAACGCGATGCATGCGGCGGATGCTTCAATAAAATCCCCCCACAGCGACAATTAGACATTATATTATGCAAGAAAATAATCGTCTGCGAATACTGCGGAAGAATACTGGTAGACAGTAGTTTTGAGGAAATGTAAAGGTATCAAACCCAAGACGCGAGGCATCTGCTTCCCCCCCTGCGACCCACAACGTAACGCCACCCAATAACCCGCAGATTTACGCAGAAGCCCCGTAAAACGCCCACAAAAATTTTGTGAATTCAAAAAAAAATGCATACCTTTGCACCATAAAACGCGGAAATAGCTCAGTTGGTAGAGCATAACCTTGCCAAGGTTAGGGTCGCGAGTTCGAGTCTCGTTTTCCGCTCAAACATAATCTTTTGTTTTCACCATATAATTTTGATTTCATAACGAAAATCCGCTGCACCATAGCAGCGGATTTTTTTTATGCCCCCTTCTTTTTTCATATTAAAAATGCATTATTAAATGCAAAAAAGATTATAAAACAAAAAAAATAACTATCTTTGCACCCAAGTTTATGAGCTTTTTTATACAGTATCATAAACAGTAACTGAAACACAGAATATTAACCGTTCAACTTTATAATTTATGTACACTAATAGATACCACACCTTACCCTTAAAAGCCCCGACGCCCCGGACAGCTTCTCCTATGGCGAGGAAAAGCTATCCTCTGACAAGGGAAAGCTATCCTCTGACGATGGGAAACTATCCTCTGACGACAGGAAGCTATCCTCTGACGACAGGAAGCTATCCTCTGACGACAGGAAGCTATCCTCTGACGACAGGAAGCTACCCCCTCGCAGCAGGTAGCTCTCTACGAGCAGCAGGTAGCTCTCTACGAGCAGCAGG